>JAYEOX010000028.1:0-3084 GCA_034723415.1 Fidelibacterota bacterium
TTGTTTATGTATTTTATGAAATCGAAGAAAGTATTTATGAAAAGTAATAAATTTTTTATCAAAGTAGTAATTAATATTTTAGCGTTAGTAGTTGTTAGTTCGCTTTTTGACGGTATAATTATTAAAGATATTTTAACATTATTAGCTGTTGCGGTTGTGATGGGAATTTTAAATAGCATAATAAAACCAATATTAATGATAATTACACTCCCATTTACAGTTGCTACTTTTGGAATATTCTTGTTAATTGTAAATGGATTCGTTTTATGGTTGGCATCAGCTTTAATTAATGGTTTTATTATTTTAAATTTTAGTGTTGCTGTATGGGGAGCATTGGTTTTATCAATTATTTCAATGATCGTAGAAAATATGTTTACAAAGAAAGAAAATAGACAATAATATAATGATTTATAAAATTTAATTATTAAAATTATGGAAAAACAACAATTAGCAAATTGGTGGAAAAAAGAAAATGACGGAATAAGATGTTATTTGTGTCCATGGAAATGTTTCATTAAAAAAGATGAAATAGGAATATGTAAGGTCAGGAAGAACATATCAAATAAATTATACTCTTTAGTTTATGGGAAACCGGCTGCTATGAGTGTTGATCCAATCGAGAAAAAACCATTATATCATTATTTACCCGGAACTACATCTTTTAGTATTGGGACTTTTGGTTGTAATATGCAATGCAAATTTTGTCAAAATTGGGATCTGTCTCAAAGAGATATGAAAAATTTGGAATTTGAGATTGATTATTATTCACCGGATAAAATTGTTGAATTGGCAATGAATAATAATTGCAGATCAATTGCATTTACATATAATGAACCGACAATTTTTGGTGAATATGTAATAGATATTGCAAAGTTGGCAAAGAAAAATAATATTAAAACAATCATGGTTACGAACGGATATATTTTATCTGAAGCTCGAAGTGAAATATACAACTATATTGATGCAGTAAATATCGATATAAAGGGATTTACTGAAACATTTTATAAATCATTTACCGGCGGTTCGTTAAAAAATGTATTGGATACAATATTATACTTAAAAAAAGAGAATATTCATATTGAAGTTACTACATTGCTGATAAACGGTGAAAATGACAATGAAAATGAGCTAAAAAGAGAATTTAGTTGGATAAATGAAAATTTAGGTTCTGATGCTCCATTGCATCTTTCAGCATTTCATCCTGCTTATAAAATGAAAGATCAAGAAATGACAACACTACCATCATTGCAAAATGCCTATCAAATTGCTAAAGAAAGTGGAATAAATTTTGTTTATTTGGGGAATGTAATGGGTGTTGATAATAATACATATTGCTCAAAGTGTGGTAAATTGATCATTAACCGTTCCGGATATTCTACTAAAATCAAGCAAACTAATAAATGCGAATGTGGTGAAAACATTCCGATAATATTTTAAATAATAATAAAAAACAGAGAAAAAATTATGGAAGCAATAAATAATACTTTTAGTGGAACGATGATGGGAGATTCTATTGAGATAAAAATAACTCAGCAGAATTTGTTTTTTTTACAGAAGCAATTTACTGTAAAAGATCATAAAGATTTTTTCCCATTTGATACAATTGGTGCAATGAATCCCGCTAATAATATTGATAAACCTTATTTGGTTAGAACAATAAAATTGGAAACTGATGCCGGATTTTCTATCATTACTGATATTGTTGAAAAAAGTTTTGTATTTAGAAACAGAAGTTATACTAAAGGAACATCGAGATATATGAAAGAAAAAGGCATAAAAGCAGGCGATACAATAGTCATTGAAAAGATTGGACCTTATGATTTTAAAATGTATGTTAAAGGTGATAAAAAAGCTAAGGATATATTTAGTGAAAGTAGAACATTTTATAATGGAGGTTATTAATTATGCAAAAATCATTAATTCGACAAATATTTGAAGGAGCACCCGGCGGTAGTATAAATTTAGCATTAGGCGAACCGGTTTTCAAACAACCAAAATGGTTTATCAATTTATTTAATTCTGACATATTAAATAATTATGCTTATACTCCAAATGCAGGACTTCCGCAAGCAAGAGAAGCAGTAAATGAAATAAATAATTATCCAAACGATATAGAAAATATATGCTTAACTTGTGGAGCAGAAGAGGGGCTGTTCGCAAGTATTTCCGGAGCAAAATTGTTGTTAAATGAACAGAAAAATGAATTATTAATCCCATCGCCATATTTTTTAACTTATCCAATGATAGCTAAAATAGTTGGATTAAAAATGAATACTTATCCAATTCCACCTTTTTGTGAGGGAAGCATTTCAGAAAGTATAGAAAAAAATATCAATTCAAATACCGGAATTGTTATTTTAAATACACCTGCAAATCCATCCGGGTTAATGATAAGTGAAAATGAAATTAAAAAAGCTGAAAAACTATGTGAAGATAAGAATATTTTATTAATAATAGATGAAGTATATAGATTCTTCGGTAACAAAGAAACACCTGTCTCACATAATTGGAATGATATTGGTTCACACTCCATTTTAGTTTCATCACTTACAAAAAATTATGGATTACCCGGGTTACGATTGGGTTGGGCATATACAAAACATAATGTGATCAATAAAATTATTGCAGCACATCAATCGATTGTGGCAATAACTTCGTCAATATCTCAGCAGTTAGTAGAACAATTTCCAAAAAACGATTATAAAAAATGGCTTGAAGTAAATCGTGAGAAAACAATTACAAATCGTGACTTGATGAAAAAAGAATTGAAGGATAATGAAATTGAATTTGTGGATTCAGAAGGTGCATTTTATATTTTATTTAAAATTCCAAACGAAATTATGAAAAATATGACAGATGTTGATTTCGCATTTCATTTAAAAGATAACCATAAAATATTGACAGTTCCAGGTAGTGCATTTGGTGAATATTCGACAGGATTTATGCGTCTATCTTGCGGTGGACTGTCTAAAGATTTTAAAGAAGGAATAAAAAGAATTAGAAATGGCATCGATTCAATAAAAAAGTAGTGTAAGAGAAGGCTCTCAGATATCATCTCTATTTACTTCGTAGATTTGAAAAATA
>JAYEOX010000028.1:3184-5281 GCA_034723415.1 Fidelibacterota bacterium
ATAAATTATGAACAAAGAAAAGAAGAAAGTATGCACTCATGTAAAAACCAACTTTAAGATTTGAAAAATAATAAGATGATAGTATTGAAGAAAAAAAATATTTAAAATAAACTGAGGTAACTATGAATAAGGAAAAAAAGACACCGTTCTATGATAAACATCTTAAGTTAAATGCAAAGATAGTAAATTTTGCAGGATTTCTGATGCCAATTTCTTATGAGGGAATAAATGCTGAACATTTACAAATCAGAAAAAGTGTGGGTGTTTTTGATGTGTCTCATATGGGTGAATTTAATGTAGAAGGGGAGAATGCATTAGAATATTTACAAAATTTGACAATAAATGATGTTTCAGCTTTGGTTGATGATCAAGTTCAATATACCGCAATGTGTTATGATGATGGTGGAATTGTTGATGATCTGCTTTTATATAGATTTAATGAAAATAAATATCTGATGGTCGTAAATGGTTCAAATGTTGAAAAGGATTTTAAATGGGCGAAAGATCATTTAATAAAAGGTGTAGATTTAAAAAACAATAGTGATCAAGTTGGATTACTTGCCATTCAAGGACCAAACTCATTAAAGACATTACAAAAATTGACCAATGTAAATTTGCAAGGCATTGATTTTTATCATTTTACAGAAGGGAAATTAGCGGGAATTGATATGATTATTTCACGAACAGGATATACAGGTGAATTGGGATTTGAATTATATCACGATATTTCTCATTCGGGAAAATTATGGGATGCTATTTTCAAAGCTGGAGAAGAATACGATATAAAACCGGTTGGATTGGGAGCTAGAGATACACTTAGAATGGAAATGAAATATTGTCTATATGGTAATGATATAGATAAAACTACAAATCCCATAGAAGCAAGATTAAGTTGGATAACAAAATTGAATTGTGGTGATTTTATTGGGAAAGATGCAATATTAAAAGTTAAAAAAGAAAAGCCAAATAGAAGATTAGTCATTTTCAAGATGAAGGGTAGAAGAATTGCAAGGCATGGTTATAAAATATTTATTGGTGATGAAGAAGTAGGTGTTGTTACAAGTGGAACACAATCGCCGTCTTTAAAAGAGGGAATAGGTATAGGATATGTAAGGCGTGGGCATACGAAATCCGGTAATGAAATTGAGATTGATATTAGAGGAAAAAGATATAAAGCAATTATCGTAAAACCGCCGGTGGTGGATTCTAGTCCGTTTTAAATTATGAAAAGTATTATAAAAATAACAGATAGTAAATATTTTAATTTATATTATAAAAATATTGGTTTTGAAATTAATGATCTAATTTTTAATTTTGATTTTTCAGAAAATATTAAAGAGTTTGAATATTTGACAAAAGCTTCGGCTGTTTATTCTTCTAACATTGAAGGAAATAGTATTGATTTAAATTCATTTATGAATTATAAGTTAAATAAAGAAAAATTTAAATCTGGAAAAGAGATCGAAGAAATTGAAAATTTGATTACTGCTTATAAATTTGCTCAACAACATAAATTAAATGAAAACAATTCCTTATATTGTCATAATATTGCTTCTAAAACACTATTGATAAAAAATAAACGAGGCAGATATAGAACCGGAAAAGCTGGCATTTTTGGAAAATCAGGATTAGTATATTTAGCGATTGAACCTGAATTTGTTGAAAAAGAAATGAATATATTTTTTAATGATTTAAATACATTAATGAATTCAGAATTATCATTAGAACAAGTTTTTTATTATGCTTCTTTAATTCATTTGAAATTTGTTCATATCCATCCATTTAGAGATGGAAACGGTAGAATTGCACGTATTATTGAAAAATGGTTTATCAGTAAAAAATTAGGAAAACAATTTTGGAAATTACCTTCAGAAAAATATTATAAAAATAATCAACAAAGATATTATGAAAATATACATTTGGGAGTTAATTATTATGAATTAAATTATGATAATTGTCTTGATTTTTTACAGATGTTACCAAATTGTATGAGATAGTTCTTAAGCAATGTTAATTGTTGGAATTGTTTAAGTTATATTTAACAAATATTTTTTTGTTTTAATAATGTATGAAATTTTGTAATTTATCATTAATATT
>JAYEOX010000029.1:0-13142 GCA_034723415.1 Fidelibacterota bacterium
TATTTTTTGATATAAAATAGTAAGGTAAGATCCCGAGTGAATAATCTTTCCTTTTAAAATTTCAAAAATATTTAATGGATGTTGTTTATTAATTTTGAAATATACACTCCTTTTCCAATCAACAAATTTATATACACCCATTCTTCTGTAAATGGGAATATCCTGTTTAAAATTCATTGTAAATCCAACACCGTTTTTATAATCGTATTTTTTTAAGATCTTTATGATTTCTTTATTATAATATCCGAAAGGAAAGCCAAAGCCGTCAATCGTAATATTAAACATTTTTTCTAATTCGATTTTTGAATTTTTCACTTCATTAATGATTTGTTCGTTGGTTAAGTTTATCAATGCTTTATGAGAAAAAGAGTGCGAACAGATTTCCCAATTAGAATCGATCATTTCTTGTAATTGAGATTGTTTTGCATGTTTGAATTTGATACCAAAAATATTTGCATCCCAAGTGTTATATTTTCCAATAAAATTTACAATTACGAAAATTGATGCAGTAAATCCCAGTTCTTTTAAAATCGGCAAGGCATAATGATAGATATTTTCATAAGCATCATCAAAAGTAATGACGAATTTATTTTTCTGCGGGTCTTGCAAATAATTCTTTAAACTGCAACCGATATATCCTTTTTGTTTTAAGAAACTCATCTGCTTTTTAAAACTTTTTGGACTGATCGTAGTCAATCCGGCTTCAAATTGAGGTGAGATTTTATGATAAACCAATATTGGGATTTCTTTCAAAATATTCCCGTTAACTTAGTTTTTATTTGGTGTTAATAGATAATAATGAAACTTATTCTCATCAAATAATTCATTTGCCATTCTTTGGATATCTGATAAAGTAACTTCTTCTAAAGAAGATAATATTTCATCAATTTCAATAAATTTACCAAACTGAATATTCGTTTGCACCATTTTTTCCATTCTGCTCAATATACTTTCTAAACCAAAAACCAAAGCTCCTTCGTACTGTTTTTTTATTTTATTCAACTCTGCTCTTGACATTGAATTATTTTTAATTTTGTTAAATTCTTTCCAGATCAATTCATTAATGTCGTCTATTCTGTTTTTATCTGTTCCAACATATATTCCAAATATTCCTGTATCTTTATACATATTGGTAAATGAATAAATGCTGTAAATAAAACCATATTTTTCGCGAATATTTTGGAATAATCTTGAACTCATTCCTGCTGATAATAGGGCGTTTAATATTTTGTAAGTATAATGATCTTTATTTTTGTATGAATATGCTCGTCGCCCCAAGAAATAATGCGTTTGTGAAATATTTGCACTTTTTTCAATTTTTTTTTCCACCGGGTCTATCAGTTTAACTTCAGGTATTTTTCTGTTTAGAATGTCATAATCATTTAATTGTTCTTTTACATATTTTAAGAATTCTACATGAGAAATGTTTCCGGTACACGAAACTATAATATTTTCAGGAGTATAATTTTTGTTTACAAATTCTTTGATTTTGTTCTGATCGAATGAATTGATGGTCTGTTTGTTTCCTAAAATATTATAACCCAGCGGATGATCGGGGTACATTTGTTTACAGAAGCCATCAAAAGCAACTTCATTTGGCGAATCCAAGAATTCGTTGAATTCTTCAATAACTACGGTTTTTTCTTTATTGATCTCGATTTCTGGATATGTGGAGTTTTTAATAATATCAATTAATATTTCAATGCTGCTTTTAATATTTGTATCCAGCACTTTTGCATAATATCCAGTTATTTCCTTGCTTGTAAAAGCATTTACAGAACCACCGGTGGATTCAATTCCTTCTGCAATATCTTTTGCTGTGCGTGTTTTTGTCCCTTTAAAAGCCATGTGTTCTAAAAAGTGAGCAGTTCCCATAATTTTCTTGCTTTCATTGCGACTCCCGACTTTTACAAAAATACCAATTGCAGCAGAACGAGTTGATTTAACTGTTTCGGTAAGGACGGTTATCCCATTCTTTAATCTTGACTTTTTTAAAGTTTGTTCCATATTCTCCAAAGTTTCATTTAATTCAAATTTCAATTTTAAATAGTAAATTATGAAATAATTTGTGTTATTACAATTTTATTTTAATTTTCTGATAGAACACGGATCTCAGTTAAATATGCTTCGCGTTTAACGGGATAAATGACACGGATTGAGCGGATTAGCACAGAAAGGTTTTGCAAATTATTTGTACTTTTCATCACAATTCTTTGCAATCTTTATGTCTTTTTTTTGTGATCTTTGCGTGAAACTCATCTTTTCTTCTTGATAATTCAACATTTTTAATTTATCTTATACATTACATTATGGAATAGAAAATAAAAAGGGAAAAAATTAAATTTGAATATAAGCGAAGAATTAAAAGATAAAATAAAAAAGATAAAAATATTAATAACTGATGTGGATGGGATTCTTACAGATGGCTCATATTATGTTGGTGATATGGGCGAATTTAAAAGATATCACGCATCAGATGGGGCGGCGATCGTTACAGCAAGATATGCCGATCTGCCAATTGCAATTATTTCCGGACGTAAATCCGGGTCAACTACCAGAAGATGTAAAGAATTAAGTATTCCCGAATCCTTGGTATATCAGGGTTATATGAATAAAATGGAGCCATATAAGGAGATAATAAAAAAATTTAATGTTTCAGATGAAAATGTCGCTTATGTAGGGGATGATTTAATAGATGAACCGTTATTGTTAAAAGCAGGTGTTTCTTTTTCCGTACCAAATGCGAGATTCGAAATTAAAGAAATAGCCGATATGGTTACGGTGGTGAAAGGCGGAGATGGAGCAATAAAAGAGATCATTGAACTGATTTTAAAAGTACAAAATAAATTTGAACCGGCATTAAATAAATTGCGCAATCATTATAAACAAAAGACAAAATAGATGAAAAATTCAATAAATATTGCTGAGAAAGTGATCAACAATGAAATTGATGCTATAAAAAAATTGTTGAATCGTTTAGACAATAATTTCGAAAAAATTGTACAGGAAATTTTAAATTGTGAAGGGAAAGTTATCATTATTGGTGTTGGGAAATCCGGACATGTCGGCAGAAAAATTTCATCAACTTTATCCAGCACCGGAACACCTTCTTATTTTTTGCATCCATCTGAGGCAGTACACGGCGATTTAGGAATAATTACCTCGACAGATATTATTTTGTTGATCTCTAACAGTGGACAATCAAACGAAATTATTAATTTACTTCCTATAATTAAAAAATTTGGTGTAAAAATAATTTCATTAGTAGGGAATACAAATTCAACTATCGCCAGACAAAGTGACTACATTTTTGATATTGGTGTTAAAAAAGAAGCTTGTCCGCTGGATCTTGCTCCCACATCAAGCACTACGGTAACATTAGTGATAGGTGATGCTTTAGCCGTTTCATTATTGGAGCATAAAAAATTTGAAAAAGAAGATTTTGCATTAAGACATCCCGGTGGTATATTGGGAAAAAAATTATTACTAACAGTAAATGATCTGATGCATAAAGAAAATTCTATTCCGTTAGTAACTATAGACACATCTACAAAAGATTTGGTAATGGAGATGACAAGTAAAAACTTGGGAGTTGTGGGAGTTACTGATAATGAAAAAAAATTGATTGGTATAGTAACTGACGGAGATTTGAGAAGAGGAATCGAAAGATTTAGTAATATTTTTAAAGAGACAACAAAGAAAATAATGGCAATGGATCCCATAACGATAGAAGGTAAAATTTTAGCTGTTGATGCTTTAAATGTGATGGAAAAGCATAATATTACTTCTCTTTTTGTTATGGAAAATGAAAGATCAAAGATCCCGGTTGGAATTATTCATATACATGATATTTTAAAAGCAGGTATCGATCAATGAAAGAGATAAAACAAATGACAAGTCATAAGATAATATTTTTCATAGCGCTGCTTATATTGTTAATATCTTGTCATTCCGATTTGGAAGATTACGAATATTTAGTGGATCCGGTCATTACAGAAGAGGATTCGTTGAATATGATAGTAATAACAGAAGAGGGTAATCCGGAACTCATTATAGAAGATATTTTTAAAATGTTATTTAAAACATTTAAAACAATAGAACGAGAGAATCCTGATATTGAAATTAGTCCATTTAGAATTAGATGGGAAATAAAAGACATAGGACATCCGAAAAATTGTTTGGCACATTATGGGATACCGATCCCTATTGAAATTGATTCAATTCCAAAAATTATTAAAAAAGAACATCCGGAAGTTAAATTAGAAAAATGGAAATATGGGACGATAGGAAAAATTTTACATATTGGTTCTTATAAGGAAGAAAATAAATCAATATTGAAATTAGAAAAATTTATTAATGACAATCATTATACGATAGTTTCTAAATTAGAAGAGGAATATTTGAGAGGACCGGGTTTCTTTTTAGAAGGTGATCCCGATGAATATTATACCATTATTCGTTATTCAATAAAAAGCGATAGTTTAATTTATCAAGATTCGTTGCAAACAAATACTGTTGATACTTTGTTGGAGAAACAAAATATAGATAGTTTATCATTAAAAAATAAAAATTAATTATGTTTATAGATAACAAATTGAAATATTTTATTATTATTTTGCTTTTTGTTTTTTCTTGCACGAAAATTTCTCAAGAAAAAGAAGAAAACAATGTTGTAGTGTCGGATCAAGAAAGTTGGAACTCAACTACATTTATTTCAACTAAAGGAATAAAAAAAGCAAAAATATTTTCCGGACATTTATTAAAATATGAAAGTTCCGGTAACATTCTTTTAGGTGATTCTGTTAATGTAGATTTTTATAACAAGCAAGGTAAACATGTTTCTATACTAATTAGTGATAGTGGCGTAGTAAATGAAACAAGTCAAAATCTAAGAGCAATTGGAAATGTAGTATTAATTTCAGATACCGGTTATACAATGTATACAGACGAGTTAATTTGGTATAGTGATAGTGAAAAAGTTTTTACTGAAGGGGAAATTGAATTGTTTTCTGCTGAAGATACTCTCTACGGAACCGGGTTCACAAGCGATGTTAAATTAAAAAATTGGACGATAACAAACCCTCACGGAAAGACATTTAGAAAATTAAAAGAAAATCAATAAATTCAAAAAATGATATGACAACTTTAAGGGCAAATAACTTAGTTAAAACATACGGAAAACGAAAGGTCGTAGATGAAGTTTGTTTAGAGGCGCATAAGGGCGAAATTGTTGGATTATTAGGCCCCAACGGAGCCGGCAAAACAACAACATTTTATATGATCACTGGAATGATCAGACCTAACTCCGGTGAAATTTATTTAAATGATCAAAAAATTACACAAATGGCAATGTATCGTCGTGCGCAATTAGGTATTGGTTATTTGGCCCAAGAATCGTCAGTATTTCGTAAATTAACTGTTGAAAACAATTTAAAATTGATTTTGGAAATGATGAAACTTTCTAAAATTGAAATACAAGAAGAGACCGATCGATTATTAGAAGAATTAAAAATAACCCATATTAGGAAAAATATGGCAATTACATTAAGCGGAGGTGAAAGAAGACGTACAGAAATTGCACGAGTTTTAGCTTCTAAACCGGATTTTGTTTTACTTGATGAACCGTTTGCCGGTATTGATCCTATTGCGGTTGAAGATATTCAGGAGATAGTAAAAGATTTAAAAAATAAAGGAATTGGTGTTTTTATAACAGATCACAATGTTCACGAAACACTATCAATAACAGACAGGTCTTACCTGCTTTTTGAGGGAAAAATTCTAAAAGAAGGGACTGCAGATTTTTTAGCAAATGACCTCGAAGCAAAACGATTGTATCTCGGCGAAAAATTTACTTTGGATAGATATCAATGAAATTACATCAAAAACAAATTCAAAAACAGAAACTTTCACCGAAACAAATTTTATTTGCAAAGTTAATTCAATTGCCGTCAGATCGTTTAGAAGAAGCAATTGAAAACGAATTGGTAGAAAACCCGGTGTTAGAAATCGACAATGATGCTACAAAAATCAAATTGGAGAAAGAGAGGACAAATAATAAAAATGATGAAGATGCAGACCAATCGTTTGATTGGGAAGACATTTATAGTTCGGAAGGAAATAATCATTTTAAGCCGGTATCAACTTATGATGCAAGTAAAAAAGAGACAGATATTGTTCAAGAAGACAAAAAATATTTTATTGATAAATTACTTGATCAAATACATAAAGCAGGATTAAATGATGATGAGATACAAATTGCCGAAGAATTAATTGGTGATTTAGATGAATCGGGTTATTTAACAAACCCAATAGAAAATATTGCATATCAATTAAATGTATCGATTAAAACAATTCAAAAGGTTTTAAAGATCATTCAAAAATTGGAGCCAATAGGAATTGCTGCTCGTGATTTACAAGAATGTTTATTGTTACAAATTTCTGAAAAAAAAGAAGAAACTTATGTAACAGAAATCTTGAAAGATCATTTTGAGTTATTTGCGAATCACAACTATGATAAAATTATGAAATTAATGGGGATTTCAAAATCGGAATTGCAACATGCTAAAGATGTAATAAACAAACTTGATCCAAAACCGGGATATATTGATAATGAATTCTCAAATCATTATATTTTACCGGATTTGATAGTTACAAAAAAAGGCGGGGAATTTTTAATCAAACATAATGATTCTCATTTACCTGAATTAAAGCTTTCGAAAAATTACCAAAAATTGTTTAGTAAAAAAAACAAATTGGACAAAGAGACAGCAGAATATCTAAAAAATAAATTAAATTCGGCATCATGGTTTATCGAATCAATACTTAAACGAAGAAATACGATGATCAGAGTAATGAATGCAATTATTGAAAAACAGAAAGATTTTTTTAATGAGGAAACGAATAATTTAGTACCAATGAAATTAAATGATATTGCTGAGAAGGTAAAAATGGATGTGTCTACAATTTCAAGAGTTACTAATGGCAAATATGTACAGACACCATTGGGGTTGTTTGAATTGAAACAATTTTTTTCTGAAGGTGTGCATGATAGAGAGGGAAATTATGTATCCAGGAATAAGATAATGGATAAGTTAAAGGAAACAGTTGCAAATGAAAATAAGAGTTATCCTTTAAGTGATGAAGAAATAACGCAAATAATGGGAAAATATGGATACAATATTGCGAGAAGAACAATAGCAAAATATCGCAAAATGTTAAATATATCAAGTGCAAAATTAAGGCGGGAAATTTAATTATGGAACAAATAAAAAGTACAACAGTTTTAGGGATTCGCCGAAATGGTAAAGTAGCCATTGCCGGAGATGGACAAGTTACGCTGGGAAACACAATTATGAAATCCAAAGCAAAGAAAGTTAGAAAAATATATAATGATAAAATATTAGCAGGATTTGCCGGGTCAAGTGCAGATGCATTTACTTTATTTGAAAAGTTTGAGAAAAAATTAAAGGAGTTCAAGGGGGATTTAACACGGTCTGCGGTTGAATTAGCGAAGGAATGGCGATCTGATAAATATCTTCGGAAATTAGAAGCTCTTTTGATTGTAATGGATAATAAGGTTGGTTATATTATCAGTGGAACCGGCGATGTAATAGACGCTGATGATGAAATATATGCAATTGGTTCAGGCGGTCCATATGCCCTAGCTGCTGCTAGAGCATTGAAAGAAAACACAAAATTAGATGCAAGTGAAATTGCTAAATTGTCATTGGAAATAGCCGGATCAATATGTATATATACAAATACCAACATAAAAACATTAGAATTGGGTGAAAAATAACAATTATTTCTTGTTTAATCGAAATATTATACTTACATTTTTTAAAAGGAAAAATGGGGGAATCCCATAAAGGTCGAATGTAAATAAAATAGAGGATAATTATGCAATCTTATGAATATTGGGGGCTAAATGATTATGCATTTAAAGAGAACGCAGGTCCAAAATTTTTTTATAAAAGTACATATCATCAAGAAGCTTTAGATCGATTGAATTATATAATAGAATCAAATAATATGGGAATAGGATTATTGACAGGTGAAATTGGATCCGGGAAGACAATGACTCGAAATGTCTTTATTGATACTGTAACAGAAGATTCGTATGAATATGAATTTGCTGTTTTAGAAACATCAGATTTTGCTTTTGTAGATATTCTTACTGATATCGTTGGTCAATTATGTAATTATGATGTTTCTCAATTACCAAGGACGAAGTACAAATTGTATAATATGTTGAAAAGCCATATAGAAGAAAAGGTGGCTATTGCAGATAAAAAAATTGTAATTATTCTTGATGAAGCGCAAAAACTCAGTAGTTCTGTTTTAGATTCTCTAAAAGATCTTACTAACATTGCGTATAAAGATATGTCAGTTATTACTATAATTCTTGTCGGACAGCCGGAATTAAAAATGAATTTAAGGAATTTGCCTCAAGTTAATCAGCGCATTAGCTTGAAGTATCATATTGGTCATATGAACTTAGAGGATACTATTGGTTACATAAAATTTCGTCTTAAGACTGCAGGTTCAAAAAAAGATGTTTTTACCGAGAAAGCGATGAAAGCGATTTTTTATAATACATATGGTAGTCCTAGAGAAATAAATCAGATTTGTAGAATAGCATTGGACTATGGATATTCTGAAGAATTAGATGTTATAAGTGACAAAGACATGGAAATAATTTTTAATGAATTTAGTTAATTTATTGGATTTTTGTTATGAGCGCTAATAAAAAAGATAAAAGAATATCATTTTCAAAAATTCTTGGGAAAAGAAAAGGGAAAGACACCTCTTCTAAAAGTGAAGAAAACAATAATTCCCATGATAACCCAAAACCTAGATCCACAACTATAAAGAAATCTAGATCTAGACCTAGACCTAATCCAAGGCAGAATCAACAGCCAAATTTTATTTATGACAATGGAATTGCAACAAATACAAACATTAATGGAAACAATATAAAAAAGAACATTGAATCCGGTAATGGGTCTGATGAAATAGGGTCCGGAATTGCTTTACAAGAATATCTTAACGTATTATTCCATTATAAATGGATGATATTAACTATATTTATTACAGTATTATTGGCAGTTGTAGCATTATCCTATTTACAAGAACCGGTTTACAAAGCTAGAACCAAGATTTTCATTCAAGAAGATGTAATGGAATTGCAAGTTATTAATGAGAAACCTTATTTTAAGAAGGGGTATGATCTACAAACTTGGATTCAAATTATGGAATCTACTGAAATTACACAAAGGGCATCAGATACAATATCGAATAGAGCAACTCCCTCTGAAATTTCTAGAATGATAGATTACACCACAGAAAGAGATGACGAACATATCATAACGGCTACAGCAACATCTAATGATCCACAATTGGCGGCTGATGTTGCAAATGCTGTATTTTATGCTATATCTCAATATGATACTGAACAAAGGTTAAGGGGGTATACTTATTCTACGGGATATCTTGACCAACTTATACACGAGAAAAGAAAAGAACTTAATGAAACAACCAATTTTATTGAAAAATTCATGAATAAAAAAGGTATTGATGCTAATACTGTGAATCTGGAAAATAATGTTACCCGAGTTAATGAACTCCAAAAACAAATTGATGATAGTCGAGTAGAATTAGCAGCAGTAACAGCAAGTGTTAAAAAAATTAATCATGATTTGAAACGTGAAGAACATTCCATTGTTAATCAGACCACATATAGCGAACCATATAAAATTAGATTAATGAATCTTGAAGCTGATAAAGCAAGAGCATTGACCAATTATACAGCACAACATCCTAGGGTAAGAGCTATAGAGGCAAATATTAATAATGTTAAAAAATTGATAAAAGAAGGTATCAACGAAACGATTCAATTAAAAAATGTTGAAGAAAATCCCATAAAGCGCAGATTAGTTAATGATCTTTTAGAGAAAGAAACAGAAAAAGTAGCATTAGAGCAAAAAATTGAAGCTTTAAAAAAATTACTTTCTGAAATTAAGATATCACCGGATGCCAAAGAAATTTTGCAAGATAAATTCAATAGCAAAAAAGACCTGATTATTCAAATAAGTAATCTTCAGGCCCAATATAGCAAGGCAAAATTGAATACCAACATTTCATCAAGTAGATTATTTCAACTTCAGGTAGCTGAAGTTCCAACCAAGTCCTCTTCAGATAATTTGAAGAGAGATATCATGATTGGAATAGTATTAGGCCTTGGTTTAGGAATTGGGATAGCATTATTATTAAATTTCTTTAATGATACAATACGTTCTGTTAGTGAATATGAAGAGAAATATACAATTCCGGTAATTGGTAATATTCCTAAAACCGATACAAATGTATTTGAACAGTTGGTTAATTATTGGGACCAAGAGGGTGAAGCTAAAGAAGATAAAAAAACAAACAAAACTGATGGCAAATCAGATGAAGTTGAGAAAAAAAATGATGACACAGCTAAGATAAATCCAAAATTTGTAGATGAATTTTTGAAAATTGAATCAATATTTGAACCCATTATAATTAATTTCAAATATTTAATATTAAGTAAAGATCAAAAGGTTTTTGCAATACAAAGTTCTTTGTCTGGAGAAGGGAAAACATTTATTTCCTATTTTCTAGCAAATAATTTAGCAAAAGAGAATCTTGATGTGCTTTTAATAGATGCTGATTTTTACAAACAAACTCTTTCCAAAAAGTTAGGGTTCAGGAATAAAGGGGGATTAAGCGAAGTTCTGAGTGAGCAAGTTGAATTAAATGATGCCATTGCTCATAATAAAGATAGTAAATTTTTGTTTTTACCAGCCGGCCAAAAGCCTCCCAATATTTTAGAAATGTATAGATCGTCAAATTTTCAATATATATTAGATGAATTAAGGGAGATGTATGATATCGTAATCATTGACACTCCTGCATTTTTACAAGTGCCTTCAATTGCATATTTCTTATCTGAAGTAGATGGTACTATTCTTCCCGTGAAAATTAATTCTACCACTTTTTCAAGCTTGAATAAGGAAATTGCAAAGTCTGAAATATACAATGTTAACATTTTAGGCGCTATTATGAACTTTACACAATTTATCGATAATAAATATGACTATGGCTATGGATACGGATACGGTGAAGAGGAAGATTTAGATAAAAAAGGTAAAAAAGATAAAAAGAAAATCAAAAATATAAAAAAAGATGTGAGCAAAACTCAAAAACCGAAACTAAATATGTTTCAGCGAATTTATTCAAGTGCCAAGGATTTTTTATTCTTTGAAGAAGAGGAATAATGAATAGAAAATACAGAAGATACACTAGTAATAACAATAATAATAAGAAGAAGAAAAATAACAAAACATTAATAATTATCGTTATCATTTGCTTTCTAATTGCATTATTATCACTAAAGATCATATTTTTTTCATCAAAAACAATTATTGAACGAGAAAAAATTTATGCCGGTATAGGCGGGGCGGTTAAAGATGGTGGCGTTTATGAGATCAATGAAGACACCAGAATTTATGAATTGATATTATCAGCAGAAGGTTTAAAAGAAAGAGCAGATATAAAAAATATCAATGTTGAAGAAAAAGTTGTTCCTTTTGAAGTTTATTGTATTCCATATTTACTTAAAAAGACATTAAAAAAAGTCATTACCCCTAAAAAAGCGCCACCCGTTAAAACAGTAGAAAAAAAATTAGATTTTGAAACAAGAAAAATCAATTATGTTTATGTCGGTTTACCAAGAACATTTTTATTGATTTCTGTGTATCCCGAATTGGATTATATTTTTACACTGCATATCCCTTGGTATACTTTAGCTACTGCTGAATTTGAATATCCAAGAACACTTTACGAAGTATATCTGACTGGAGGCATTCCATTTATGTTAAGAGGAATTCAAAGAATTACCGGAGAAACAATAGATCATTATTTTGCCCATGATAGGCCTTCATGGATTAATTTCATTGATTATTTGGGTGGAGTTGAAATGAATATTCCAGATGAATTTGCTGAGGAATATCATCTTCAAGTCGGTAAACAGAAGATCAGTGGTGTGTTAACTTGGGAATTAATTCGTTTCATTAGCAAGGAAAATAGACGAAATAAGACTTGGATCACGGGATCTCAAAATAGAATTTTTATACAACAAGAATTTATGAAATCATTATTTAGAAAAT
The DNA here is from genome assembly GCA_034723415.1 of Fidelibacterota bacterium. GTDB lineage: Bacteria > Fidelibacterota > Fidelibacteria > Fidelibacterales > Fidelibacteraceae > TCS52. The sequence goes on from JAYEOX010000029.1 coordinate 12,192, forward strand.
TTAAACATTTGAATATTGTGGATCAAGCCGGAATAGTAAAGAAAATATTATCTGAGGCAGAAACTGATATGAAAATAGATGATGCAATAAAATTAGCCTCTGATGTTAAACAATTAAAAAACACAGGGAAAGATTTTAATACATTGCCGGGGTCAATACGAGAGTTCGACAACAGACAAATGATGGTGCCAAATTTAAACGAGTTTGATATTCAAAGAGTGAAATTACTATATGAAGAACATTCTAAACAACTTGGATTTAAAACAAGTGATAAAGGCGGATTTGGTGGAGGTGAGGAAACTCTTGATGAACTTAGAAGGAAATATAAAGAAAAACTTAAAGGGAAGAAATGAAAAAAAGTGTAGTGTTGTTAATGATATTTTTAACTATAAATTTGTTTGGTCAGGTAAATAGTGAAATTTCCAACACACAAAAAAAATCGGTAGAAACGGATAGTGGAAAAGAAGACATTTATTACATACAGCGAGGAGATAGATTAACAATAGAAGTTATGGAACATCCTGAATTCTCTAAAAGAGTTCAAGTATTACCGGATGGAACTATAGAATATCCAATTCTAGGAAAGATCAAAACAGAGGGGATGACTGTAAATATATTAAAAAGTGTGATCAAGAGTAATCTACTGCCCTATGTTCCTTCTCCAATTGTTTCTATTTATGTTTCTGAAATTTATGGTGAAAAAATTAATATTATTGGGTATATTAATAGTCCCGGAAATTATCAAATCTATAAACCGATAGGTATTGTTGATGCAATTGCTAAAGCAGGTGGTATAGTAAACATGCGAAGAGTAAAATATGTAAAAATTATTCGAAAAAATGGCTCAGTTATAAATATTAAAATATCAAAACTTTGGGATTCTGATAACGAAAAATATTCACCTGAAAGAAAACTAATGCTCAGGGCCGGTGATAGTTTAATTATACCAAC
>JAYEOX010000029.1:13242-22567 GCA_034723415.1 Fidelibacterota bacterium
AAATATTTTTAATGGATTCACAGAAGAATTTCCACAAAATATGCAAACTTTAAAAGATTGCATAAAAAATGAAGATTTTGAGAATCTTGGGTTTGTATCACATGAAATAAAAGGAAGTAGTGCAAATTTAGGAGCAAAATCACTTTCTGAAATCTGTCATACAATTGAAATGAAAGCTAAATCAGAAGATATAACAAATTTAGAAGAAGATATAGATGCTTTAGAAAAAATGTTTGATTCCACTAAAATTGAATTTGATAAATATATTTCGGAAAAAAGGAGAATGGAGTGAAAATTTTAGTTATCGATGATTCAAGTGTAATTTGTGATCTGGTAAAATTTACATTAACGATGAAAAATCATGAAGTAATTACTGCAAAAGATGGAGAGAATGGTATTAAAATAGCTAAGAAAGATCAACCCGATTTGATTCTTTTGGACATTCTTATGCCCAAAATGAACGGATATGAAGCATGCGGCATTTTAAAGAAAGATAAATTAACAAAGAATATCCCAATTTTTATTTTATCTTCCAAAGGACAAATGGATGATATAGATCAAGCTTTTCAATACGGTGCAGATAACTATATTACAAAACCATTTGATCCGGACAAATTGAATAAAATTATTTTCTATAAACTATCTAAAATAAACAAATAAAGAAGGTAACTGAAATGAAAATAGTACAAATATTATTAGCATTTATAATTTTCTGTTCATTCGCTTTTGGTGTTGATTTTGCCGAAAAGCAAGATTCTGAAACAGTGCTGGAAATGCAGATTGAAAATGAACTTGCAAATAGGATCCAAAGTTATCTTGAACCATTAATTGGTAAATCGCTAGTTTTTGTGGACTTGGGACTCGAATATCCACAATTAATAGAAGAATTCTCAGGAACAGATGTTGATGAAAATCAAAGTTTACCCGGTCTTCCCGTTGCTAAATCTACAAAATCGACAGATAATGTTGGTTTAGAAAACAGAAAAGATATGACAAGGATTATTTCAAAAAATATCAACATAATTATGTCTGAAGAGATCGGAGAAGAGAAAAGAAAAGAGATCAGAGAACTTTTAGTAGAATGGTTGCAAATTAATCCTTCCAAAGATATGTTACTAATTCAATATCGTAAATTAAATAAGGACCCGCTTAATATTAATTCAATTTTATTTATCATACTTCTATTTGTTTTTTTTCTGTTTATGATTATGTTAAAATCAGGATTTCGTTATATAGCGTCAGCATTGAAAAAAGTTAAAATAGCAGAATTTGGTGGCATGTTACGCACGCAAGGAGATAGGGCTTCTACAAGAATGAATGATAATTCTCAAGGATTATCAAATCTTCGTATAAGCAAAAAAAATCCATTACCTATTGTTTTAGCAAAAAATTCTTCTGAAGAACAAGATTTCTGGGATTATAGTTTTATTGAAAATTTATCCGTAAAAAATTTTTTAAAACTTATTAAAGATGAAAATGACGACGATATTGCTCTTATTCTTTCAAAAGTGAGTGAATCTTATTCCTCCAAAATTGTAGAAGCAATGAAGTCAGATTCGGGGAAGATCGTTGAATCATTAACAGCAAGTAAGCCGAGATCTCAAAAGGCAGTAAAAGAATTCAGGGGAAAACTCTACGAGAAATATTCTAAATTTAAAGAAGATAGAGATTTTAAGATCGATGGCGCTGCAACATTAATATCAATAATTAATAATCTGCCAGCGGCAAGTTCTGACATTTTGTATGAACAAGTAAAGAAAAGTAGTGGTAAGGTTGCAGCACAAATAAGAAAGCATATATTTTTATTAGATGATATTATTGGGCTTCCAGATGATGTTATAAAGGCAATTATGAAAACGATGCATCATGATTTGTTGATTAAATTTTTAGCCCACAATGAAAATCGTTTTCGAGAAAGGTTTTTTAAAAACATGACCAAAAGATCCATTTCAATACTTTTAGAAGATATTGAAATGCATGGTGATCATGGAGAATCCGAAAAAGAGGAAGCAACAAATGAGATGTTAATGACGATAAGAAAAATTCTTAATTATAGTTAAGAGGGCAATATGTTTACGACAATAATTGGTTTAATATGTGGTGTTGGTGTAATAATGACAGCGGTTTTTATACATGATTCTTCCAGTATAATTTTCACTAATCTTCCTGCAGCATTAATTACAATAGGAGGAACAATATCAGCAAGTATGATATACTTTTCTCCTTTAGCAATGAAAGATGCTTTTTTCTCATTTCTGGAAATATTCAAATTTAAAAGAAATAAAATGGAAAACATTATTGATGTTTTGCTTGAAATTGATAAAAAATTTCATCATACGGAGATGATTACTATTCTCGACTCTGGTATAATTCAAGAGAATCCTTTTCTTGCAAAAGGATTAACGCTTGTAGCTGATAATGTGGAACCCGAAGAAATAAAAGGAATTCTAACACGATATAGCAATTCTCTTACCACTCAGAAAAAAATTGCAGAAAGGGTTTTTTCAGTATCTGGAAGTTTTGCTCCAATGTTTGGAATGGCAGGAACGGTTATAGGACTGATATCTATGCTGAGTAAAATTGATAATCCGTCAGCTATTCCAGCAGCAATGGGACTGGCATTAATTACAACTTTGTATGGACTAATTTTAGCAGCCCTATTCTTTATTCCTATTTCAGGAAAGATAAGGGATAATAATCACCAGGAAACTAGAATTCGAAAGGTCATGATCGAAGGGGTTCTAGCAATTCAAAAAAGAGAAAACGCTGAAGTGTTACGCGAGAGATTGAATTGTTTTTAAATTATTTGGACGAGAAAAGAGAAATTATTACAGTATTAAAAGGCTGAAATTATGAGAGATAAAGATATTTATCAAACAATTGAGAATGATTTTGACATGGATACTCTTGAAGAACGTGATGAGAGTAAAAAAGTAGGTGTCTTTGGGAATCTTCCTTTTGATATTATGATGCCTTGGGCTGATCTAATGTCGTTACTTTTGGTCTTTTTTGTATTCTTTTTTATTATGAGTGATATTAATAAAAGTCAATTAATTGCAGAAAAAAACAAACTTCTTGTTGAAAAAACAACACTTGATTCTCTTTTAAAAAGAAATGCAAGTGTAATAACGATACCAAGTGAGATATTATTTGAATCCGGGAAAGCGGAACTTAATATTAATGCACAAATTGGATTGAAAAAAGTAGGGGAAAAAATAGCGAGCATGATTAATAATAAAAGTGGTTGGGATATAAGAATAGAAGGGCATACGGATAATGTTCCGATAGTTGGAGGGAAATATGCTTCAAATTGGGAGTTATCAACTGCTCGAGCTGTTCGGATAGTTAAATTTTTTATGGAAAACCAGTTTTTTCCACCAGATCAAATGCAAGCGATGGGCTATGGTGAATTTAAACCATTAGTACCAAATGATTCAAAGAAACATAGAAGAATGAATAGAAGAGTAGAAATTAAAGTCTCAAAGAAGTATTATCGGGAATGATAAATAAAAAAAAAATAATAGTTTGTCTTTTTATAATAAGTAATTTTCTATTTTCTCAACAAGTAATTAATTTTCAGTCATGGAATTCCAATTACAAAATTTCAGGGTTGAATTCTTTTGACTCTTTTGGTAAATCAATTTCATCGGGAGATGTAAATGGGGATGGGGTTGATGATTTGCTTATCTGTGCACCAAATTCAGATCCATTTGGTCGAAATGCTGCTGGTTCTTGTTATATTATTTTTGGTGATGAACAATTATTTCAGGAAACTACAATAGATCTATCAACTAAAAATGCTGATGTGAAGATCTTTGGAGCAAACAGCAACGATAAATTGGGGCATAATTCATATATTGCAAATATCAATAATGATGGTTATGATGATATTATAATTTCTTCACCATATTCAGATGTGAGTGGCAAGGGATCAGCAGGTAAAGTTTACATTATTTTAGGGAACAGTAATTTTTCCAATGAATATGATTTATCTAACAATGAATTTAGTTCTGTAATCTTAGGAGAGGCTGCAAATGATAATTTGGGATTTGCAGTTACAGCTGCAAATATTAATGATGATAATTTTGTAGATATTATTTTATCGGCTCCTAATGCAGATTACAATGCAACTATAAATTGTGGGAAAACGTATGTTATTTTAGGTAATAGCACAATATCAGATACTTATGATTTCAGTTCTGGAGATGCGGATATAACATTTGTAGGAGAAGAATATAATGATCAATCCGGTGAAATGTTAACAGTTGGGAACTTCAATGGTGATGGCTTTCAAGATATTTTGATTGGAGCTCCCAAACATGATGTTAATGGGATATCCGATGCCGGAAAAATATATCTCATAAAAGGGATATGTAACTTTACGGACCAAATTAATCTACTTTCAGATTCAAGCATTGTTGCTTCACAAATATTAGGAAACAATTTTGAAAGTCTTGTAGGGAAAAGTATGGCTATGGGTGATGTTGATTTTGATAATAATGATGACATCATATTTTCCGAACTTAATGGTAATGGAAAAGTTAATGTTATTTATGGTAGTGATAGCATTTCATCAATAATAGATTTAGCTTCTTTTACTGCGGATATTGAAATTATAGGGCCAACTTATAATAGTGTTTTTGGAGAAAAGATCTACTCAGGAAAGATAAATTCCGATGAGAAAGACGATATTGTTATTGGAATTCCTAATGCAAATACAATCTCAGGGGATAATTCTGGTATTGTTATGATCCTGTATGATTCTCTTTCTATAAATTCACAGATAAATTTAAATGAAGAAACACCTGATATTACAATTTATGCAAATTCAACAAGTGATCAATTGGGATCAGATTTTAGTTTTTTAAACATTAACAATGATAGTTGGAATGATTTTGCTGTAAGTGCAATTCAGGGAGAAAACAATAAGGGTGTAATATATAATATTTTTGGAGATCTTCCATTTGTTTCTAATCGTGAACCAGCACCAGAATCTATGGATAATAATGTAGATAGAACAGTATATTTCAAACTATCAGATATGGATGACGGTATTGACACTACTTCGTTGGAGGTTGTAATTGGTGGGACACAATATACATCTGCAAGTCCCGATCTTTCCTTTACAGGTAATACCAATGAATACAATATTTCTATAACTCCGGATCAACCATTTGGATATGATCAAGAAGTTGATGTAACCATAAATTGTGATGATTTATCTGGATGGCATCTTCCTGCTGATGTTTATAGATTTTTTACTATTGCAGATAGTGATCCGCCGTTTACAGATCTATGGAATCCTACACCTGTTAGTGTTAATGTGCCGATGGATACTGATATTAGTTTCCATATATATGATATAGGGGAAGGTGTGGATTTAAGATTAGTAAATGTTCAAGTTCAAGGTATAAATTACTATTTAGGTCATTCCGGGTTCGCCTATTTAGGATCACCGAGTCATTATAAAATCACGATTGATCCAGAAAATAATTTCGAATATGGTGAAGTTGTATCTGTAATTATTGATGCAGTTGACCTATCAAACTCTTCCAATGTAATGGAATCATTTGAATATAGTTTTACTTGCATTGATGATGATGTTAATCCTCCATTTTTACGAGGGATTCATCCGGCTCCAAATTCAGATAATGTTCCTGTTAATACACTTATATCTTTTGATGTATTGGATGATGAATCTGGAATTAATGAGGAGTCTATTATTTTTAAAGTAAATGATAGCACTCTTAGCTCTCAAGCATATTCTTTAAATTCATTAAGTTATGGTGACACAACCGGCTTTCAAATACAATACGATCCTGAAAATGATTTTCAATATGGGCAATCTATTCATGTTCAATTTATTGCTGAGGATGGTTCCATTAATTCTAATGAATTAATTAAAAACTATTCATTTACTTGTCAATCAGATACACTTGCACCAGAATTAATTGAGGTGTTTCCCAAACCGGATAGTTTAGGTTTTCCAAATACAACTTTGTATTTTTATTTTCAAGATGAGCAATCTGGTATAGATTCTTCAACCTTTATTTTGAAATTGAATGATATTATTATCAATTCTTATCAAGCTTCCTATGATAAAAATAATATGGAAATTATTTATCAATTAGAAGAGCCGTTTAAATCTGATACTTCACTGTTGATTAATGTTAAATTAGATGACTTCATCGGTAATTATTGTGATACTACCTATAGTATAACAATTATACAGGATAAATATGATCCTTACATTTTCCCTATATATCCACAACCTAATAGTTTTAATGTTAATTTAAATGATACTTTGAAAGTTGATATTTTAGATCGTGGTATGGGAATAAATCAGTCCACCATTGAGTTTAAAGTAAATGGAGAAAGTAAAAATAATTATCAGTTACTGCAAAATCCCCATAATTTTAATCCCGATTCTTTGGGTTATCGGCTTTGCTATGTGTTGGCAGAAGAGGGTTTTTATGAGGGGCAATTGGTTAATATCACTGTTTCTGCAAATGATATTGCTCAGACGCCGAACTACATTGTCGGATCTTATTCATTTTATATTTATAATGAAATCAAAGAAGATGTGAAAGTAATACCCAATATATTAACTTTGAATGATGACAATTATAATGATGAATGTAAGATTTGGATAAACACATCAGAAAATGCAGATAACATTAAAGTCTATATTTACAGTCGGAGTGGAAAGAAGATTGCAACTCTCTTCACGGAGATATTTTCCGATGAAAGGAAATATGCAATCTGGCGAGGAAAAGATAAGAATAATAAAAAAGTACAATCGGGTATATATATTTACCAAATTATTATAGAAAATAGAACATATCAGGGTTCTATTGTTGTTGCCAAATAGGAGTAAATTATGAAAGTTAAATTAATACTATTTATGATTTTATCCTATACCTTAGCCTATTCTCAATTCTATGAAAAAGCCGGAGTTCGAAATAGTTCAATGGGAGAAACAGGAATTGCTTCTACAAATGATGCAACGGCTTCATTGTGGAATCCGGCTTTGCTTGCCAAATTGCATAAAATAGAGATCAATTCAGATAATAGAAAATATTTCTGGGATTTGGAAAATGATGAATTGTGTTATAATTTTGCAGTATTCTCTTTCCCACTTGGTAATATTGGTACTTTTGCTTTTTCAGGAGGCCAATTCAATGCTAATATTTATAGAGAAAGCAAATTAGGGTTTCACTTTGGAAGTTCAATCTTCAATGACAAATTATCAATAGGATCAAGTGTTTATTATTATAATGTAAGTTATGGACAAAATGAATATACAATTAATGATCCGTTTTTTGAAAATTTCGGTTATTCATCTCAAGCCTTTGATTTTGATTTGGGAATTGCTTTTCAGCTAAGTAACATAATCCGTTTAGGGTTAGTTTCAAAAAATATTTTAGAAGCAAATTTAGCATTGGATGAACAAAATGATGAAAATTTATTCCGCAATTATGGCCTTGGTATTGAATTTAAGATCTCTAAAAAATTGATAGCTGCTACTGATATTGTTTTAATAACAAATAATCCTTTACAGGAACAGGAGTTTAATTTTGCTGGAGGTTTCGAATATAAATTGAATAAATTCCTTGATTTCAGAAGTGGTGTCAATAAAGAAAAGTTTACAGGTGGTTTTGGGATAAATATTTTAAATAAGGAATATGTCCGTAAAATACATGATCCACTTTCCGGTAAAAATTTTGTTAATATCAAATCTTTACAAATTGAATTTAACTATGGTTTCCAGTATTCTTTCTCGGGAATTGAAACGCAGTATGGCGATCATTTTATTGGAGTAGAAATTAAGTTCGGTAATTCAACTGATCAAGTACATAAATTAAGTGATCATGTGCCTCCCAAAACTGAGCCTGTAGCAGAGGTAAAAGTTGACAGTTTGTCAAAACAGAAAGTAAAAGTTGACACAACGGAGTTTGAAGAAAAAATTCTTATTGATACTGTTTATGTGGAAACTAAAGATACAGTTGTCATTTTTAGTGGAATTTCTAAAAATAAATACAATAAAAAAGTGCAAGAATTTAATTCACTTAAAAATAAATTTAATAAAGTAAGAAATAGCAACCGCGCTCAAGATCATCTGCTTAATTCTTTGGAAATGTATTTTCGGGGTAATTATAAAGATGCTATTAAAGAATGTAAAGCAGCAATAAGAATAGCTCCCGATATAACATTATCTTACATTAGATTGGGATCAATTTATCTAAAAATAAATGAAATGGAAAAAGCAAAATTTTATTGGAGAAAAGCCAAACAAATGGATCCGGATAATCCCGAGATCAAAAAATTTAATAAATATTTAGAATAAATTTTTATATACTAAAATAATAAATATGAAACGAAATATTTTTTCAATTAATAATAATGTTATAACTCCAAAAATAATAAATAATTACAATTTTAATTTAATTAGAATTTACTCCTGTGTTAATTATGGAAGCTTTTTATAAACATATGATGAATTTAGTATTACGAAAAATGAAATATGTGTGTAAAATGAAAAAAATGAATATTGGCAGGCTTTTATTAATGATGTTAATTTTCATTTTTTTGTTATCAAGCTGTTTTCTGTGGCGCGAATATTATACATGTAATCCTAAAGATTTTACAAAAGACAAAACAGAGTATTGGGAATACATCTTAAAGCAAACAGAATATAATGATATAAAGATATTTACGATGATTACTTTTGATAAACTACTTATTAGCAAGGAATTAAAAAATAAATATTATCTGGATATTCTTTATAGGCAATCAAATAAAGATTCTATAATTTATCTAGTTATTATACATGAGGGGTATGATTTGCTTTTTGTAGAGAAAAGTTCAATTTCTCTATACTTAAAAGCAGACTCTCATAACTATAAATTAACTGCGGACAAAACAAACAGAGATGATGGGGCTTTTACATATCAAAGCTTTGCATTTTATGATTTTACAGTTCAACAAGAAAAAATATATTACAGGGTTACTTTGCAGGAATTAGAAAACATTATTTACGCTGATAACATTTATATTAAATTAATTGGAGAAAAACACTCATGGGAAGGTGAAGTTCCAATTAAAGCAACAAACTATTTACAAAAATTTTATAGAAAAATTATAATTGATCAGAAAAAATAAAGATAGAAATTTCTACAGTTATAAGAGTTACTAATGGCAAATGTAAAAGTTACAATTAGTATTATTTGAGTTGGAATAATCTTTCCTAAAAAGCATTCAAAATAAATAAGCTAATTATTTATAAAGAAATAAAATTTTGGATAAATTAAAAAATCATAGTTTT
>JAYEOX010000030.1:0-1950 GCA_034723415.1 Fidelibacterota bacterium
ACAGCCAAAGAGAGTTCTTGCTTCTGTTGGATAATAATGAGATAGAAATTTTTTCTGAAAATAATATCATAGAGCAAATCGGTAAGGAATTTAAAAATCTTAGTCATATCGTATCAAATTTAAATGATAAAAACTTTCTTACTCGTATAGAAAAAGGAAAATACATCCGCTCAAATTTTAACAACAATTTTGTCATAGCAAATTATTTGTCTATAGGTTCTACTATTGCTTATTGGTCGGCATTAAATCATTACGGATTAACCGAACAAATTCCGAACACAGTTTTTTCACAAACGACAAAACTGAAGCGCTCTAAAAAAATTCTAAATGTGGATTATAAATTTATAAAAGTGCATCAGCGAAAATTTGTCGGTATAACTACAAATGGTTGGGGAAACAATAAATTTAGAATTACTAATATTGAAAAGACGATTATTGATTGTTTTGATCTTCCACAATATTCCGGTGGTTATGCGGAACTTATCAGAGCATTTTATTTTGCGAAACTTAATAAAAAGAAATTGTTAGAATATGCAATTGCTGTTAACAATTTTTCGATTATGAAAAAAATCTCATATTTATCGGAATTATTTAATATGAGCGGATTCAAAAATTTTCAAAAAGAGACAAAAAATAGATTGAAAAATAAATATACTTATCTTTCGCCGATTGATGAAAAAAAAGGCAGATATTTATCTCGCTGGAAATTATGTTTAAATATTAATGAAGAGACATTATTCTCAATAATAAATAAAGAATATTGAAAATGATAACAAGAAAAGAGATTCTTAAATTTTCAAAAGAATATGGTGTCCCTGCTACTACAATCGATAAAGATTATGTTTTGGGGCATATCTTATCAGGAATTTATAATAATCATTATTTGAAAGAAAAATTAATTTTTAAAGGTGGGACTTGTTTAAGAAAGTGCTATTTTAAGAATTATAGATTTTCAGAAGATTTGGATTTTACTGTTATTCAGAAAATTGACAAAAAGAAACTTAATTTTAATTTCAAGAAAATAATTCGGAATATAACATCTCAAACTGATATATTATTTGGGAATTATAATATTACCGAAATTCTTTTTAGAAATAAATTGATGGGTTATAAATTTGCTATTCCTTTTTGGGGAGCGAATCATTCAAAGAATATCAAACCTAATTTAATGCAAAATCTACCTAAAATTAAAATCGATATAATTTCTCATGAAATAATATATTTTAAGGTTAAACAATTAAAACTAATTCATCCCTATTCTGATATTTTATTAAATAATAATATTGTCTGCTATTCAATTGATGAAATTATTTCCGAAAAGTTAAGAACAATATTGCAAAGATCGTATAGTGCACCTCGCGATTATTATGATCTCTGGTTTCTCCTTAAAAATTATTCTGAATTCAATTCATTAACAATCAAACATGCTTTTATTGGTAAGTGTAATTTTAAAAATGTAGCGTTTCACAATAAAAATGATTTTTTTAATAAAGATAAGCTGATAAGTTGTAAAAGAGAATGGAGTAATTCTTTAGGAAATCATTTGAAAAAACTACCAAAATTTGAAGTTGTGATTAATGAACTTAAAAATCTAATATCTGACATATTATGAATCAAATTAGAAACAAATTAATTGGTTAACTAATTAGCAGGTAAGCTAATCGACCAAAAGCATAACCGAAAATTATTAATATTATTTTATATTATCGGTATTAAAGGAGAACTAATTAACTATTAATGAATCCAATAAAACAGTATCATCGGGTTGATGTATTTTGATTAAAAATGTACCTTTTTTAGTTGTTGCAATTTTATATTCTTTATTTAAATAGATCATTACACTCGGACAAATTTACTCATTTTGTAATCTATTTAAATTCAACATCCAACAAGACAAGGATTGCACTTCGACTTCGCTCAGCAACCGTGCTTCGACTTTGCTCAGCAACC
>JAYEOX010000030.1:2050-13143 GCA_034723415.1 Fidelibacterota bacterium
GCTCAGCAACCGTGCTTCGACTTTGCTCAGCAACCATATTTTGACTTTATTCACTAACTATGTTTTCGTGTTTTTTCGTGAAATTTCGTGGCTATATTTTAAATATCTAAATATTTTTCACAAAATTCATTTATCCCGCAAATCGAACATTGTGGATTTCGTGCTTTACAGATCTTTCTTCCGTGTTCAATGATCAGATGATTCCAAATTGACCAATATTTCTTTGGTAATACTCGTTGCAGATCCATTTCAATTTTGTTCGGATCGGTATTTTTTGTTAATCCCAAATGTTTTGAAATTCTTGCTACATGCGTGTCCACTGCGATTGCCGGAAAATTAAATGCAGTTGCCAAGACAACATTTGCTGTTTTGCGTCCCACGCCGGGCAGAGTGATCAACTCTTCAATATTTTGCGGAATTTCTCCATTAAAATCTTTCACGATCTTTTTTGAAGCATTGATGATATTTTTAGCTTTGGAATTATAGAAACCTGCAGTTTTGATCATCACTTTCACATCTTCGATATCCGCTTCAGACATACTTTTTACAGTTGGATACTTTTTAAATAATTTTGGTGTGATCTTATTCACTCTTTCATCTGTACATTGAGCAGATAAAATTGTTGAGATCAGAAGTTCGTAAGTGTTGACATGATCTAATGTACACGTAGCATTTGGATATAATTCCCTCAAAATATCTATTATTTTTTGAACTTGGATTTTACTATTATTTATCATCTTTAATTAGAGAGACAATATTTTTAATTATTAATCTATTTGCGGCTTTGCGACTTTGCGTGAAATTCTTTCTTATTTTATTCTTCATCCATAAATGGATATTTGTAATCTGTCGGAGGATTGAAAGTTTCTTTTACCGTTCGCATTGAAACCCATCTCATAAGATTTGCAGAAGAACCCGCTTTGTCATTTGTTCCTGAAGCACGCGAACCGCCAAATGGTTGTTGTCCGACTACAGCGGCAGTTGGTTTATCGTTGATGTAGAAATTTCCGGCTGCGTGAGTTAAAATATCTTTTCCCAATTCCAATGCTTCTCTGTCTTTTGAAAATAATGCTCCGGTTAATGCATAAGGACTTGTTTCATCGCAAGTGTGAAGCATCTTCTCATACTCATTTTCGTCGTAAACATGAATTGTCAGAACAGGCCCGAATATCTCTTCTTCCATTGTTTTGAATTTTGGATCTGTAGTTACAATTGTTGTCGGTTCGATAAAATATCCTTTTGAATTGTCATAATTTCCGCCGGTAATGATTTCCGCTTCATCGTGTTTTTTTGCGTAGTCAATATATTCGGTAATACTTTCAAAAGCTGCAGGATCAATAACAGCCGTCATAAAATTTGTAAAGTCCTCTGCATCCCCCATTTTTATTGTATTGACTTCTTTGACATACTTTTTCTTGAATTCTTCCCAAAGATTTGAGGGAATATACATTCTGGAAGCTGCCGAACATTTTTGTCCTTGATATTCAAAAGCACCTCTGATAGCTGCTGTAACCAATGCATCGACATCTGCCGATCTGTGAGCAAAAATAAAATCCTTTCCGCCTGTTTCACCAACGATCCTCGGATAAGTATTATATTTTGAAATATTATTTCCAACTGTTTTCCACATATTTTGAAATACTGCAGTTGAGCCGGTAAAGTGAATTCCTGCTAATAATTTATTATCCATTACTATTCTGCCGAGTTTTGCTCCACTTCCCGGAATGAAATTAACAACGCCATCGGGCAAACCGGCTTCTTGAAACATTTTCATTAAAAAGTAAGCGGAATATACAGCACTCGAAGCGGGTTTCCATAGTGAGACGTTTCCCATCAGAACCGGAGCAGTTGGTAAATTACCGGCGATAGAAGTGAAGTTAAATGGAGTAACAGCGAAAATAAATCCCTCTAATGGACGATATTCTACACTATTCCACATGCCGTCCGGATTATATTTTGGTTGATTTTGATAAATTTCAGTTAAATATTCGGCATTAAAATTAAAGAAATCGATCAATTCAACTGCCGCATCAATTTCCGCCTGCATTACAGTCTTTGATTGTGATAACATTGTGGAAGCATTTAGCAGATCTCTGTAAGGTCCGGCGAGAAGAGTTGCCATTTTTTTGAATATTGCTACTCTGGATTTCCAATGCATTTTTGACCACTTTTTCCAAGCTTTCTGCGACGCATCGATCGCCATTTGAATTTCTTTTTCTCCGGCTTTGTGATAAGTACCAAGAATATGTTGATGATCGTGTGGAATTCTACATTCTCCCATATCACTGGTTTTAATTTCCTTACCACCAATGATCAATGGAATTTCGATTTTTTTACTCTTCAATTCCTGTAACTTTTTTTTCAGAGAATTTCTCTCTGAACTTCCGGGAGAATACGATTTAATTGGTTCGTTTTTTGCTTCCGGAACCTTGTAAATTGCATTTAACATTATTATACCTCCATTATTTGTTAATACTATAATATATGAATATTTTTAAAAATATTCAATAAAAATATTTGTATATATAAAAAAAACAAGGGAGCAATGCTCCCTTGTTAATAAACCAAATTCAATCTTATTTTAATTGATTTTGATTTTCTTTGGTTTTGCTTTTTCTGACTTTGGAATGCTCACATTCAATAATCCATCATTCCATTTTGCATCAATTTTGTCAGAATCAATATTTGAAGGTAATTCAAAACTTCGTGAAAATTTTCCAAAAGATATTTCATTAATGTGGTAGCGAGAGTTTTCTTCTTTCTTCTCTGTTTTCTTCTCACCGGAAATTGTCAAAATGTTATCTTCAAATAAGATATCAATTTCGTCTTTTTTAATTCCTGGTGCTTCAACTTCTAATTTGTATTCGTCGTCAGTTTCCAATAAGTTCATTCTTGGTGAATAATTTTGCCCCAAGTTGTCTTGAAAAGCGCTAAAAAAATCGTTGAATGTGCTTGGAAAAATTTCATTTCCTTGATGTCTTCTTGTTAATTGTCTCATTTTCTTCTCCTTTTTTTAATTTTCAATTTTCACTTATTAATAATGCATATATCATACCAAAACGAAGTATATGCAATAATAGCAGAAATAGTTGCGTTGATAAGCCAATATGAAATAATATACGCCATTATGACAATTATAATGTTTTTATTTATAAATTTATTTGATTTTATTTAAATTTATGAGAATAATAAACATTTAATAAAATTTTCAAAATTGGTAAAAAATATGTATATTTATTAAATGTAAAATGTAAAATGAATAAATAAAAAAAAGAACAAAAATGAACAAGCAAATATTTTATACTTTATTATTAATAATAACTTTTACAATTCAAGCTTTTGGATTTGTTACTTATGTTCCCGATAGTATTTCTACAATTCAGCATGCTATAGATTCGGTGAATGCAAACGATACGATAATTGTTAGCGAAGGGACTTATAACGAAAATATAAATTTCAATGGGAAGAGTTTAACGCTTGTCTCAAGATATTTTAATGATCAGAGAGAAAGTCATATTTCCAAAACAATAATTTCAGGTAATGATAGCGGTAGTGTAGTTATTTATAATGGTGGAGAGGATTCGACTTCAATATTAATGGGATTCACAATTAAAAACGGGAATGCGGATTCAACTATAAATTATAACGGTGGTGGCATTTATTGTAATAATTCCAATCCCGAATTATCTCATTTGATAGTTGAAAATAATATTGCCGATAGTTGTGGAGGCGGAATATATTTCAATAATTCAGATGCAAGATGTAAAAACATAACGCTTCAAAATGATAGTGCGAAAATATTTGGTGGAGGAATATATTTAAAAAATTCAACACAGATTGACAGTCAAATTACGATTCAAAATAATGCCGCTGAAGAAGATGGAGCGGGTTTATATATTGATAACTCAAATTTAAATTTAGCAAAAAGTTATATTATTGAAAATAGTTCAAATAATTCAGGTGGCGGGTTTTTTATTAATAGTTCCACTGTCAAATTTGAGAATTGCTTGATAGCAGATAATCAGATAATTAGCGGGAACGGTTCTGCGATCAATGGTATGAATTCTTCAATAGAAATTGTAAATAATACAATTGTAAATAATAACAGCAGTGATGAAATGTATTTCAATTTGTCAAATTTAACAAGCAAAAATTCAATTATTTGGGAAACAATTAATATAGATTCTGATTCGGCAAATATTACATATTCTAATATAAAAGGTGGGTGGAGTGGTACGGAAAATCTAAATGTTTTGCCAAGATTTGTTTCGGATAACAGCGATTATCATCTTTCAGATTCTTCATATTGTATCGGAATGGGAACGAACGATATAAACTTTACAACAGATATTGAAGGAAATGTAAGACCAAATCCCGCAGATTCTTATACAGATATTGGCGCTTATGAGAATAGCAGACGCGCCCCAATAAATAAAGGAAATATTTATTATATCACAAAGTCCGGAAATGAAACAAACGGGAACGGTTCTTATGATAGACCATTTTTAAAAATACAATCCGGTGTGGATGATGCATCTGTTGGAGATACGATTTTAATTTTACCGGGTACTTATTATGAAGGTGTGAATGTAAATAAATCATTGTGTATTGGTTCAAATATTTTGGTTACAAACGATACAACTTATATAGACAACACAATAATATCTGTTGATTCAATTTTAGATAAAAGCGCCTTACAAATTGAAAATACAGGTAAGAATATCGTTGTAATAAATGGATTGACATTGGAAAATGGGGAAGGAACTAATAAGTATACTAATTCCCGTGGTGGAGGAATATTTTGCAATAATACAAATGTACAGTTAAAAAATCTGGTAATAAAAAATTGTACAGCCGATTATGGTGCCGGATTGGACTTCACTAATTCAGATGCTGTTTTGAGTAATGTTGTAATTGAGTCAAATTTAACGATGGGTTGGGGAGGTGGAATATCATCTGCAAATTCGGAATTATATTTGTTCGATGTTAATATTTTAAATAATCAAGCGAGTATGGGAGGTGGAATATATTCTATCGACAATTCTGTTTTAAATTTACAAAATGTAAATATTTTGGGGAATTCTGCTATAAAAAATGTTACACTTTCACCCAAATTAGGATCATTATATAAAGCATCGGATATACAATCAATTTCTAACTATGGTGGTGGAATACATTGCCAAAATACAGAGTTGACTTTACAGAATACGATCGTTGCAAAAAATGAATCAGATGGAAATGGTTCGGGAATAAGTTTAAGTGAATCATTTGTTAAATCGATCAATTCAACTTACTATGGAAATAGTTCGAGTAAAAATGGTGGTGCTTTTTATTTGGATTATAATTCACAAGCGGTAATTGTCAATTCGATCCTGTGGCAAAATTCACCACAAGAAATTTATCTAAAATCCGACTCGATCACTATCACATATTCTGATATAGAAGGCGGAGAATCGGGAATTGTAGATAGTGGTTTTGTCGATTGGTCAGCAGGAAATATAAGTTCCGATCCTGACTTTGTAGATACTACCAATAATAATTATAATCTTAATATCGGGTCTGCTTGTGAAAATGTTGGAACGGATTTTTTCATTTTTCAAGGCGATACGATAATTGATCTTTCAGAGGATGAATACAGTGGAAACGCTCCGGATTTTGGTGCTTTTGGTAGTAACCCAAACATCTCTGATCCAACTGTGAACATCAAAGAAATAAAAAACATTGTAATTCCCGAAAAATTGGAAGTATTTCCTGCTTATCCAAATCCATTTAATCCTACGGTAACAATACCTTATGCAATACCTGAAAACGGGCGAGTAAAAATATCTATTTATAATATCCTTGGTCAGAAAGTTCTTTCTTTAGTAGATGAAATTCAAGAAAAGGGGAATCACAAAGTTCTTTGGAATAGTGAAAATAAATACGGTGTAAAAATTTCAACAGGGATTTATTTTGTAACTATTTGGGTTAAATATAGTTCAAATGAATTGGATTTCGGATCATATAAAATTGTACTTATAAAATAAATTAGATATAAAATTGAATTCAACAGAACAAAATAAAACATATACACTACTAGGTTTTGACAGAATAAAAGAGCTGTTAATTAGTTATACATATACAGAAAATGCAACCTTGAAAATTCGGGAATTGAGCTCATTTCATTCTGCCGATCGAGTAGAATATGAACAAGACTTAACTTTGGAAATGCGAGATCTTATTGCATTAGATAGTTCATTGCCGCTTTTAGAATTTCCGATCCAAAATGAAATATTGAAACATATTGCTATTATTGGAACTTCAATAGGTTTAGAAGAATTGTTTTTAATTGGAGAGATCTTACATTACCAGAATCGTATTAAAAAATATTTTCAAAGACGAGAAAAGGATTATCCTAATTTAGAAAAATTATTAAAGATTTATTATTTTGATTTGAAAGATGTAGAAAAGGAAATAAAATCTATTTTTACACCGGAGCGGACACTTGCAGATAATGCATCAAAAGAATTAAAAAGTATTAGAAATCAGATCAAAAGAATCGGAAATAAGATAAAAGATAAAATACAATCAATTGCCTCGAATTTGGCAAAAGATAATATTGCTGTTGAAGAACAAATTGCTTATAGAAATAATCGTCATGTAATTCCAATTAGATCTTCTAAAAAGAAAAGCGTTCAAGGAATTGTTCACGATCAGAGTCAAAGTGGTCAGACATATTATATTGAGCCGATTGAAATTGTGGAATTAAATAATAAACTTGCAGAGATAGTACTAAAAGAGAAAGAGGAAATTAAAAAGATACTTAAAGAAAAAACGAATCTGTTAAGAGAAAATTTTGATGAATTGGAAGCAGCGATACATTTATTGGAAGAACTAGATTTTATTCATTCTAAAGGAAGATTAGCTGTAAAATTCAAATGCAATAAACCGGCTAATAGTAATGAAGATTTTATAATTAAAAACGGTAGAAATATTGTGCTTGCACTTCATCGGAAAGTTGTTCCATTGAATATATTTTTAGATAAAAATAAGCGTGGAGTGATAATAACCGGTCCGAATGCAGGCGGCAAGACAGTAACATTAAAAACAATCGGACTAATTTCTTTGATGCACTGGGCGGGTCTATTAATTCCGGCAGACAGCAATAGCTCTATTCCCAAATTTGACAAATTATTTATCGATATTGGCGATGACCAGTCAATAGACGGCGATTTGTCAACTTTTTCCGGTCACATTTTAAAGTTGAAATCTATTCTAAAAAATACTACTTGCAAAAGTTTGATCTTATTAGATGAGCTTGGGACGGGGACGGATCCAAAAGAAGGATCTGCATTAGCTGAAGGAATTATAATCAATTTGATCAAAAAAAAGGCACTGACATTTGCAACGACACATCATGGTTCATTGAAAACATTAGCTTTCAAAATACCCGAATTAGAGAATGCAAGTATGACTTTTAATAACAAAAATCTTGAACCAACTTATGAATTTAAATTGGGAATACCCGGAAGCAGTTATGCTTTAGAAATTGCCAAGAGATATAATTTGGACGACAATGTTATTAATTATGCTAAAAAAAATGTGGGTGAACATAGGGAAAAATTGGAAGATCTCATTATTGATCTTCAAAAGAAAATTTACAATTATGATGAACTGATCAATAAAACTACTGAGCGAGAAAAAAATATAAAGAAGAAAGAAGAGGAAATCACCAAACACAAAAAAGAGATCGATAAAAAATTCAGAAGAGCCGACAAAGATGCAACTGTTCATGTGAATATTTTAATAAATGAAATGCAAAGTAAATTAGAAAGGACGATAAAACATATAATAGAAAATAATGCAAGTAAAGAGTCAATCAAAGAAGCAAAGGCATCTTTTGCAAAAGTGAAAAGTAAATTAGCAGAACGAGAACAAAAAATAGAAAGTAAAAAAAGAACTCAGTTTTCCTGGTCGGAAATTAATGTAGGTAAAAAGGTCCACATAGCATCTCTGGATTCTAACGGAACTATCTTGGAGATAAATCGCAAATCCAAAAAAATCTGGGTTGATGTTAATGGTTCAAGGATGAGATTAAATTTAGATTGGCTCTCACCGGCTGTAGAACAAAAACAACAATTCAGAACTTCTGTTCAAAAGTCAGCTGATAGTGTTCCATTTCGAATTGATCTGAGAGGAAAAAGAGGAAATGAAGCTTTGGCAGAAGTAGAAAAATTTATCGATAATGCAGTAGTACACGGATTGTCAAATGTTGAGATCTTGCACGGAAAGGGATTTGGTATTTTGAAACAATTAATTAGCGAATTTTTGACTAATGATCAACGAGTTGAAAATTTTAAAGAAGCGCCGATTAAATCCGGAGGAGCCGGAATTACTTGGGTTGAACTTGTTAAATAAGTGAAATGTAAAAAAGGAAAATGGAATCTGGAAGCCGGGAACAGGAATAGAAATTACGAATTATAAATAACTAATTGGTTGACATCGAATTTATCGAATTAAACTAAAAAAAATCTCATGCCTTTTTTATGGTTATATTTCTAAATAATTAAACAATTAAACTTCTCAATTTCTTATCTTTTTTTTACCTTTGTGATTTCTTTGTGTGCTTTGTGGTTTGAGTTATTTCTTAATGTTTAAAATGTCTCATTCCTGTAAAGATCATTCCAACATCTAATTCGTCACATTTTTTAATTACTTTTTTATCACGAATTGAACCACCGGGTTGAACAATTGTTCTTATTCCGGCTTTGTAACTTAATTCCACATTGTCCGGAAATGGGAAGAATGCATCTGAAAACAACACTACTTTTTTCATCTGTTCTTTTACATAATTATCAAATTGTTCAGTCGGTCCCTTGTATTCGTTTTTTAAATTTGCTTTACATTTGTCAATTGTCAATAAAGTAGAATTTACTCTGTTCGGTTGTCCGCATCCCATTCCCAGAAGCTGCATATCTCCGTTATCTAATTTTCTCACAGCTGCGATCGCATTAGAGTGTAATTGCCGCATAGCAATTAATCCAAATTGAAAAAGTTCTTTATTTATGTGAGGTTTTTTCTTCGTAACGATTTCTTTTTTCTTAAATAATTCTCTGTCAGTTTCTTGAAAAAGTAGTGAATTAAATAAAAATTTCATATCGTATTTTTGATCAAGTTTTTTTGGATCAAATTCAACTACACGTAGATTTTTATGTTGGAACAGGTATTTTTTCGCAGAAGGTGTAAATGATGGAGCAACAATTATTTCAATGAATTTCCGTTTAAATTTTTTCTTGGAATCAAGCTGTAAAAATTCTACTGTTTTCTTTTTTACAGTTTTATTAAAAGCAATAACAGAACCAAAAGATGAAACAGGGTCACCGGCCCAAGCATTTTCAAAAACAATTCGCTGATCTTTTCCTTCACTAAGTCCACATGGATTTGCATGTTTAATTATTGCACAACTGGTTCCATTCAGATCCCTGACAGATTCAAGTGCCGCTTGCATATCAAACATATTATTGTATGACAACTCTTTCCCATGAAGAACTTCAATATCTTTAAGCGAAATTTCAGATTTGTTCTTTTTATAAAAATATCCTTTTTGATGAGAATTTTCTCCATATCTTAACTCATCACCATCTGAAAAAGCAAATCGTAGTGATTTTATATTTGAATTTTCATCCATCGTTGTGGCAATTAGAGAGTCATAATCAGCGGTATGATTGAAAGCTTTTCTCATCAATTTAAATCTCGTTTCAATTGATAATGCACCTTTATTTTCGGAGAGTTCATTTTCAATATTTTTATAGTCAGAAGGATTAACAACAACTCCAACGAATTTGTAATTTTTCGCTGCAGCTCTTACCATTGTAGGCCCGCCGATATCTATATTTTCAATTAATTTTTCTAAACTTGCATTCTCTTTTTTCACTTTTTCAAATGGATATAAATTACATACAACTAAATCTATCGGTTGAATATTTAATTTCTCTGCTTCGATTTTGTCATTTTCTCTGTCATATAAAAGTGCTGATTCAACCTGAAATGAAATTGTTTTCATTCTGCCACTAAATGCTTCAGGATTTCCGGTAATTGCTGAAATATCGGTTACAGGTATTTTTGATTTTTTTAATACTTCTTTTGTCCCGCCTGTAGAAATTATTTCACATCCGTATTTATGTAATTGTTTAGCAAATTTTACGATTCCTTTTTTATTTGAAACACTGATGAGAGCTCTTTTTATTTTAATATAATCTGACACTTTGCACTCCTTTTAAATTATTTGTTTAAATGCTCTATCATATTTTGGAATAATTTTATACCTTGTCCTTCTTCGGAAATATTTGGATTTTCACGTTTTAATTTTCCCCAATTGGGATGGTTGTATAGTGAAAGGAATGCTTCGGGATGTGGCATCATTCCTAATACATTCCCATGTAGATTTATTAAACCGGCACAATTTAATTCTGAACCATTTGGGTTAGCCGGATATTCGCTTGTGGTTATTCCATTTTTATTTGCATAACTTAACCAGTTGAATGATTGATCAATTATTTTTGTTTTGATTTGTTCGTTTTTGATTATTAATTTTCCTTCACCATGTCGAACAGGTAATTCGATAATGTTATTTGGGAACTGTCCGTTTTTTAAGAATGGTGATTTTGAAGATTCGTTAATTTTACATTTTACCCATCGATCTTCGAATTTCCCGGAGTCATTATTTGTGAGTGTAACTTCCTGTTCATAATTTCCATTTACATTTGGTAATATTCCCATTTTTGCCAGCACTTGAAAACCGTTACAAACTCCCAAAATGATCTTTTTATCAGAGATAAATTTATCTATTTCATCAATAAAATATTTGCCATTTGACAGTTTTTTATATTTTATCTTATTCACCAATACTTTTCCCGAACCAATATCATCGCCGAAAGAAAAACCTCCCGGAAAATTTAAAATATCAAAATCGTGAATAGAATATTTCCCTAAAAATAATTCATTTAAATATAATATTTTTGTATCTGTATCTAATAATTGATAAGCAGCAGACATTTCTTCTTCACAATTTATTCCAAAGCCGGTTAATACTAATGATCTCATTTTATTTTATT
>JAYEOX010000030.1:13243-22277 GCA_034723415.1 Fidelibacterota bacterium
CTCCATTTATCCAACAACTTATCCATTTTTATTTCCACAATTTCATTCCCATTTTCAGATATTCTCAACATATTATTGTCAGTAACTTTCCCAATCATTTTACAATCATTTCCAAATATTTTTTCGAATTGGTTTTGATTTTTTGGCTGTATTGAAACAACAAATCTTGAATGTGATTCTGAAAACAGTTCTGCATTAATTCCAATTTCATTTTTCATTAAAGAAATATCAGCTCCCATATTTCCGTCGAATGCTGATTCAATTATTGTAACAGCAAGACCTCCATTTGAAATGTCATGTGACGACTCAATTAATGAGATACTGTTTGCTTCCATCATTTTTTCATAAATTCTTTTTGCATCATTTTTACGAACTTTTGGAACATTTGCTCCTAATTCATTAAATAATTGGTAAAAAACAGAGCCCCCTAATTCGTTGTATGTTTTTCCTACAAGATAGATCAGATCATTTTCTTTTTTGAAATCCGAAGTAACACATTTTCTCACATCTTCAATTTGTGAAACCATAGAATATAAAATTGTCGGTGGAATTGAGATCTTCACATTATCGCGTTTGAAGTCATTTTTCATGCTGTCCTTTCCGGAAGTCATTGGAATATTGAAAAATGTTGACATGTCAAAAAGTGCTTCATTCATATTAACAAGTTGAGCTAATTTGTATTTGCCGTCAGGATTGTTTTTCGTATCATATACAGAATCCGGAACACAAAAATTATCATTCACAGACCAAAAGTTATTTTTATCAGAATTTAAATTTGGCAATTTTCCACCTACAGAAATAATCTGTCTGACTGCTTCATCAAAAGCTCCTGCTGACATTTCATAAGCGTCAATATCGCCATACAGAGGATTTATTCCATTTGATATGGCAATTCCGGCATACGAATTAAAATTCAATCGCATAACGCCTGCATCTTGTGGAACTGTCGTGTTTTCTCCCATCAATTGTTTAATGATGGTTTTGCCTTTTACTTCGTGATCATATTTTCTTATTACAGGTTCACGGGAGCAGATATTTAAATTACCAACTAATTTTAATAATATTTCATTATAATCTAATATTGGTGGAATTTTTGGTTCTGTCATTTTTGGTTTTTCCCATTCTGCTTCAAGAACTTTTTGAGGAAGTCCGTTATGTAAAAAGTTGAGATCAAGAAAAGCAATGATCTTATCATGAAACAATATTTCCAGAAATCCGGTAGAATTGAAACTCCCGATATCCGTTAATTCTACTTCATAATCTTTAGACAGCTGAATTATTTTATCAACATTTTCTGGTTCTATAACTAAAGTCATTCTCTCTTGCGATTCCGAAATGAAAATTTCCCATGGTTGTAAGCCGGAATATTTTAGAGGAACTTTTTCTAAATTGATCTTCGCCCCGTTTGTGATTTCCGCTAATTCTCCGATCGAAGATGATAATCCGCCTGCTCCATTATCTGTCGAGCATTTTATTAAACCAATTTCACTTGCTACTTGCATAAAGTCAGATAATTTCTTTTGAGTAATTGGGCTTCCGATTTGAACGGCAGATCTTGGTGATTTATCATCAATTTCTAAAGACGAAAAAGTTGCTCCGTGAATTCCGTCTTTTCCAACTCGTCCGCCAAGCATAAAAATTCTATCACCGATATCAATATTCTTTTCCCAAGAATTTCTGCCCTTGAATTGATAAGGCATAACAGCTCCGGTGCCTGCAAAAACTAATGGTTTCCCTCTATACCGATCGTCAAAAAATATTGAACCATTTATTGTTGGAATTCCGGATTTATTTCCGCCGTCTTCTATTCCTTTTATAACACCTGACATGATTCGGCGAGGATGCAATTGATTGGTTAATAATTTTCCTTTAAATTGAGGCGATCCGAAACACAGAACATTTGTGTTAAAAAGTAATTTCCCGCCACCAATTCCTGTTCCAAGCGGATCACGATTCACACCAACAGTTCCGGTTAAAGCACCACCATAAGGATCAAGTGCAGAGGGGCTATTATGCGTTTCTACTTTCCAAATAAATACATTTTCACTATCAATTTTTACAACTCCTGCATTGTCATTAAAAACTTTTATTAACCAATCTTGGCCGGCTTTTTCTAATCGTTTTTTAATTTCATTTGTCGAATTATAAATATATGTTTTAAACAGTGAATCTATTTTTTTAATTTTATTCGTGTCCGGATCTTTGTAATTGATAATTGCATTGAATTCTTTATGTTTGCAATGTTCCGACCATGTTTGTCCTAAAATTTCCAATTCACAATCTGTCGGATTTTCAGTAAGTCCAATTTCTTTTCTCTTTTTTTGAATTAGTGAATTTGAAAAATATTCTTTTATCGCAGTCATTTCTTTTAAATTTAAAGACAACAGCATCTGTTCTGACAATTTTTCTAATTCTTCATCTGTAACAAAAATATTTATCGTTTCAGTTTTAATTTTTGTTTTAATATTTACATTCGGGAAATAGTTAATTTGCCCTTTAAATTTTCCGTATTCAAAATGATTTATCAACGGATTTCCAAGCAGTTCATTTGCAATTTTATCTAATTTACTTTTTGATAGATCATTTTCAAAATAGTAAAGTTTGCCTGAAAAAATAAATTGCTCTCCCTTAGATTCTTTAATATTGAAGTAATCGCGAAATGTTTCTTGTGCTGACAATCCCTCATCATCGGTTACTCCGGGAAGTTTTGAAACAAATAAATATGTTTTATAAAATGAATTAGAAAATAATCTATTTATATAAACATTTTGAATTATCGGATCTTTTAATGAATCATTTGCAAATTTATTAATATCCTTTTCAGATTTGTTATACTTAATAGAAAAAACTTTTGTTGTTTTTATCTCTCCTGTATCAACATCTAAATGATTTTTTATTTCTGTTTTTAAATGTTTACTTTCTGTATCATATTTTTTATTAATAGAAACTAATTGAATATGATTAATTATTTTCATTATCTGTTATTATCCTTTTAAATTTGTCAAAAACATAAAAATAATTTAAAGAATAATTTACTTTTATACAATGTTAATAAAAATATATTTTCATAAGTAAATGGTAAAAATGGCAAAAATTATTTATGAAGATGTTTTCCTAAAAGAAAGAATTATTTTTTGCGTCTTAGCGACTTTGCCTGTCCGCTGCAGGCGAGCGAGAAACAAATCACTCATCAAAAATATCATCAGAAAGACCATTATTTATCTTATATTTTGAAAATTTTATATAAGCGTATCCAAAATCAGATTTCTCTTTTTTGGCATGGCGTCTTCTTGGATTTTGTACATTTTGTTTTTCGAATTCTTTTGATTCCATCATAACTTTTATTTCTTTTGGTAACCAAACCAAGCTGTCAATCTCCATTTGAATAAAGTCAACTTTTGCGCTCATTTTTGGTGAGTCGTCAATACCGATTTGATGGAAAGCCCATTTCATCGTGTCGATAATTGTAATGAATTTTATTTTTCTGTCTTCATAAGGTTTCAGTATTTCTAAAGAAACAAATGGTTTGTCACTTTTGAAATTTTTGTCCATTAATTTTACTGCACATGTAGAATCAACAAGAATGGAGAGATCTAACAACAATGCTTCTCTTGGAATGAAAAGCGATTTTTTATCTGCAATGTGAATTTTATCAGGTCGCTTAAAGTAGAATTTTGTATTTCTGTCCGGAACGGTCATCCCCGGCAATCTTGAACGCACCCACATATTTACTTGAAGATCGCTGACTTTTGCCATTTCGGAATTTAATTTATTGATATAATATTCAGCATTTTGAGCGAAACTTGAATTTATTAATATAAATAATAACAATATAATTTTTTTCATTTTAAAACTCCTCTTTTAACCACGAAGAACACAAAGAGGCACTATGTATTTATAATTTTTTATTGTGTGTTTTGTAGTTTACCATTTTTCATTTAATATTTTTTCACGTATTATTTAAGATCTTTTATAGCAATATTTCATCTTTGCGACTTTGCGACTTTACCTGTCCGCTGCAGGCGGGCGAGAAAATTTATTTAACATCTCAATTTCTTTTCCCCAGATTGAACTGTCAATTGTTTCAAGAATCAGTGGAATATCATCCATTCTTGGATCTTGCATAATGAATTTAAAAGCATTAATACCAATTTCACCTTTCCCCAAACTATGATGTCTATCAACTTTGCTTCCTAATTTTACCTTCGAATCGTTTAGATGCATTCCTTTTAAATATTCAAATCCAACTATCTTTTCAAACTCAGAAAATGTTTTATCATAACTTTTTTTATCTCTAATATCATATCCGGCAGAAAACATATGACAAGTGTCAATACAAACACCAACTCGTGATTTGTCCTTAACTTCATTTATCAAAAAAGCAAGATGTTCAAATTTATATCCGAGAACGCTTCCTTGCCCAGCTGTATTTTCTATCACAAGCGAAATATTGTCCGTTTCAGAGATTGCTTTATTCATATTTTTTGCTATTCTTTTTAGTCCGATTTCTTCTGCTTTCTTTTTTTCATATTCTGTTGTGCTTTTGTTGAATTTAACCAAATGATTTCCCGGATGAAAATTAATTTTATCTAATCCTAATTGGTTACATCTATTTATTTCATTTACGAATGAAGAAAACGATTTTTTGTTTTTTGTTAAATCGGGATTTGCGAGATTAATTAAATATCCATCGTGTGGCAAAATGTGTTTCGGTGAAATATTTATCTCTTTCAAATTCTTCTTGAATGCATCTATCGTCTTTTGTGTAAGCTCTTTTGCAACCCATTGCCTCTGATTTTTTACAAACATTGCAAATGCGGTTGCTCCGATTGCTTTTGCATTTTTTGGGGCATTATCTACACCACCGCTTGCACTGACATGTGCTCCAATATATTTCATTATCTAACCTCCTTATTTTTTTTTACCACAAAGCACACAAGGATTGCACGAAGGACACGAAGATGTTTAATAATTTAATTTCATAATTCATAATTTCTCTTTTTGTGTTCATAGTGTTTCTTGGTGTTCTTTGTTGTTAATAATTTTTTTACCACTCGAGTTTTTTCATGGCAAACTTTAAACTTCTAAACTCCTAAACCTCTTTATCCTCTTTATCAACCGGATGAATTGTAAAATCATTTTCCGGTATAAATATTTTTATTTCTCCATCGGGTGTTTTTTGAACGACTTTTTTAATATTTGCATTTGAGATCATTGCTTTACATTGGTTACAAATCGCTATATGTCCGTATAAATACATTGTCCCACCGGAAGTTGAATGTCCGTTTTTTGCAGCAAGAACGATTGCATTTGATTCGGCGTGAGAGCCGACAGCACGACATAATTCAAGATTTGTGCCGGATTTAATATTGTGTTTATCTCGATAGCAGTATCCGATCTCTAAACAGTTTTTTTGAAAAGCAGGTGCTCCGTTATATCCTGTTGAAATTATATCTTTATCTTGAACGATAACTGCACCAACATGATTGCGAAAACATGATGCTCGGCGAGATACAACCTCTGCAATTTCGAGAAAATATTCGTCCCAACTTGGTCTTTCTATTTTTTTCATGTATTTATTTTTCTCCTTACTGCTGAGACACAGAGTCGCAGAGTTTCTTGTTTTTTCTTTGTGTTCTTTGTGAACTCCTAGTGTTCTTTGTGGTAACTATTTTTATTTTCCGCATAATTTGAAATAATCATAGCAATAATTAATAATATCATTGAAGCAATACCTAAATAAAAACCCGCATTAGTTGTCCAATTCAAATTACTATAATCAATAATAATTAAATTCGCAATTGCTATAATAGTAGCAATACCAATTAATATAAATCTAAATTTTCTCATCAAATTCTCCTGATTCCAAATAATATTTAGGTAAATCATTTTTTTAATATTCCAATAATTCCAGATCTCTTGCAATATGTACATTTTTAAATATTGGTTTTACTTCGTCTTCAAATTTTGAAAGATCAATGTATCTTTCTGAAAAATGTGTTAAAATTAAATTTTTCACATTATTATCTTTTGCATATTTCCCGGCAATATCGGCAGATAAGTGTTTGAAATTTTTAGCTAATTGTGATTCTGAAGATAAATAAGTTGATTCCATTAATGCAACTTTTGCATCTTTAATTAGAGGATTGATATTTTCACAAACACCGGTATCCAGAACATAAGAAAATATTTCTCCATCTCTTTTTGTAGAAATATTCTCTCTTTTGATCTTTTTACCTTTCCAATCAACAACACCTTTTTTTTCCAATTCACCTAAGATCGGTCCGCTCAATTTCAAACTCTTTAACTTTTTTTTGTCAAAATTCATTCTCGGGAATTCACTGATCCGATAACCGAATGTTTCTACACTGTGATTCAAAGCGAACGCTTCTACTTTATATTCATTTGTTTCATAAACAATTCCGTCTTCTTCTATTGGATGAAATTCAAGATTTATTCTCAAATGTGATTGAGCTGCATTCAATAAATTATGAATATTTTTTTCGCCGGAAGCCGGATAATATAAGTGAATTGGATTTTCAACTTGAATAAGATTTAAACGATGAACGATTCCCGGCAATCCCAAACAGTGATCTCCGTGAAAATGCGATATAAAAATTCGTGTAATTTTCGCAGGCGAAACTTTCGCAAATGAAAATTGTCGCTGTGTGCCTTCGCCCGGATCAAATAAAAAACCCTCATTCAGCCATCGCAAATAATAGCCGTTATGATTTCGCTTTTTCCCCGGAAGTTGTGACGCTGTTCCTAAAATTAATAATTGCATAATATTCCATTTTTTTCTACACAAATTTAACAATTATATTTTTGATAACAAAACTTTTAAATTGGAAAATTACAGTTTAAAAAATATTGAGGAAATATTCTTGGTATTGAATATCTTTGATTTATTTGTCTAAGGTTTATATATTTTGTATATTTTAAAAAACGAATATAGTGGATAAAGAACAAAGTTGAACCCGAAGCAATAAGAAAAAGGAAGGAGAATGTATTTTATATATATACTAACAATAGTTTTGGTAATTCTGTCGTTTGCAATCAATCGGCAAAAAACAAAAAAAGCGTTTGTGATAGGAGCCAAAAAACTGTGGCATATTACACCACCATTTATCTCAATTCTTATAGGTGTATCAATCGTGTTGTATCTTGTACCCAATGATGTAATAGTAAAATATTTGGGGAATGCAGATTCATATTTGGGGGTTATAATTGCTTCAATAATTGGATCGGCAACTGTTATGCCGGGTCCTATTGCATATCCGTTATGTGGAATTCTCGTACAACAAGGTGTTGCATATAGTGTTATAGCAGGATTTTCTTCGTCGCTTATGTCGGTTGGAGTGATTACTTTTCCTATGGAGAAAGCTTATTTTGGGAGTAAGTTTGCAGTATTAAGAAATCTTATAAGTTTTGTTATTGCTTTGATAATAGCATTAGTTTTTTCATTGGTGAGTGAGTGGTTGATATGAAAATTTTAAAACAAGTTCATATAAAGCCAATTCTGTTTGTAGGATTTTTAATTTTTATTGGCATTTCTTATTGTGTAGAGTTTACTCCGGGTATTTTGATAGCCGGGAATTTTAAAGATTATTTATTACAAATGGTTATGGTGATACCGCCGATTTTTATATTAATTGGTCTTTTTGATGTTTGGATTAAACGGGAAACCATAATACAACATCTTGGGAAAGGTGGCGGTATTAAGAGTTATCTGTGGGTATTTATATTAGCAGCTCCTATGGCGGGTGGACTTCTGCCGGGATTCCCCATTGCCTATTCTTTATATCAAAAAGGTGCACGGTTGTCTGTTGTTTTTGTATTTCTTGGAGCCGTTGGAATAGGTCGTATTCCTATGGTTTTTTTTGAGGCAACATTTCTTGGTTGGAGATTTAGTGTTATCCGTATAGCTGCATCTATTCCACTTGTTATTATTGCCGGTATATTTTTAGGAAAATTATTTGAAAAGAAAGATTACAAATTACCCAATGGGAATATAGTAAGTAAATAACTAATTGATTTGATTAATTGTAATATGTTTTGCATATTTTGGGAGAGAGTTAAAAGTAAGAGTGGCGAATAATTGAGAAATTGGAATTAAACGAATGAATTACTTTGCAGAAAAATCTTCTAAAATCTTAAAAGTTATATTGAAAAGTTAAATAGGAAAATGTTTTTAATAGATAACGATTTGAAAAAAAATGAATTCATCAAACGCTTCATACCCAAACCATAAACCATTATCCAATCACTTAACAAAAACCATCTTCTTCCATTTGGTAATGTTATTTAATTTGGTTTTATAAAAATAGATGCCGGCAGGAACAATTTCCCCATCTGAATTTTTGCCATTCCAAGTTGTTTCATATTGACCTGCAAGCTTTTTTTCGTTTATTAATGTAAAAACTTTTTTCCCCAACAAATTATAGATTGTGATATTTATTTTAAAGTTATATGGATACGCATATTGTATTGTTGTAGAATTATTAAATGGGTTGGGAAAATTTTGCGATATATCCCAAATTTGTGGCTTGTCATTTTCAATGTTATTTATCTTATCGGAAGCAAATTGCAAAACCGTCGCACTGTATTTTGGACAATTTACAGTTATTGTATCTTCAACATTTTCTGTGATTAGTGGTGTGGAGCAGTTTATAATTCGGCTTGAATCATATCTAAATAGAGAATAACTTTGCATTCCGTTTGGGATATTTACAACTACAGTTGTATCATTTGCATATTTATTAATAAGAATAACATTAATTTTATCATCGTTTACTTTGATAGCGAACGGTTGAATATTGTATAAATTAACATTCATTCCGCCGTGATGCGGTGCATCTGTTTTTGGTGATTCTGTGGTTTCACATTTAATTATTTCTGAATATTCAATCAGATTTGCGGTGTTTATTAAAAATTGCATTGCATAATATGGTGGCAATTCATTGAAGTTGGGATACCAATTTAAAATCCCAAATCCGCCGAGTGTTTCCCAGCGAAGTGTAATATCAAAACCACC
>JAYEOX010000031.1:0-22229 GCA_034723415.1 Fidelibacterota bacterium
ATTCTAAGTTAATCATCTACAATATTATTCCTGAGTGTTATAACTGACACTCAGGAATATAAAAATAGTATTTAAAACACTTATTATGTCTTGATTAAATGAAGAAACAAAGCACGAAACGCTAACAATGTATATAGTTTATGGCGGGTGAAGTGCTAAATATGAACATTTTAACAGCATATAAACATCGGTGTAAGTTGAAAGATTTGTGTTTCAAAAACCGCCACAAAACCATATACTAAACGTTACAGACAAAATAATAAACAAATTTTTAAATATATAAAAAAAGCCCAAAATACTTGGGCTTTAAAATTATATTATTTGCAGAATATTTTACACTTTAAGAATTTCTTTTTCTTTTACTTTAAAAAATTCATCTATTCTATCAATATGTTTGTCTGTAATTTCCTGAATTTCATCTAATCCATCGGCAACATTATCTTTTGAAATAGAATCTTCGGATTCAGATTTTTTTATCAATTTATTTGCCTCATGACGATGATTCCTTACAGATATTTTTGCTTCTTCCGCTAATTTATGAATATGTTTTACTAAATCTTCTCTTCTTTCATCTGTCATGGCAGGAATTGGTATTCTGATAACTTGCCCATCATTATTAGGATTTAAACTTAGATCTGATTTCATTATTGCTTTTTCAATCGGGCCTAGCATTTTTTTCTCCCACGGCTGAATAACAATTAATCTTGCTTCCGGAACAGATATAGAAGAAACCTGATTTAATGGTGTTTGTGAGCCATAATAATCTACTTTAATTCCATCTAAAAGTGCTGTAGATGCTCTGCCTGTTCTTAAACCAGCAAATTCATGTCTTAAAAATTCCAATGTCTCTTCCATTTCTTTGTCACAATTTGTTTTTATTTTAGAAAACATTTAATCATCTCCTATTTTTGTTCCTTTATTTTCACCCATCAATATTTCTTTTAAAGTCCCCGGTTCTTTAAAATTGAAAACATTTATTGGTATGTTATTTGCTTTACATAGTGTAATTGCACTCAAATCCATTACTTTAAGATCATCCCTCAACACATCGGAATAACTTAATTTATCATATTTTTTTGCATCTGCATTTAATTCCGGATCACTATCAAATACTCCATCAACTTTTGTTCCTTTAAGTAAAATATCTGCATCAATCTCAGCAGATCTTAATGCGGCAGCTGTGTCAGTGGAAAAATAAGGATGACCTGTTCCTGCACAAAAAATAACTACTCTTCCTTTACTTAAATGTCTTAACGCTTTTTCTTGAATAAATGGTTCAACGATTTTATTAATATTAAGTGCAGACATAACTCGAGTTGGAATACCGGCAGCTTCAAACGAATCCTTTAATGCCAAAGAATTTATTACAGTAGCCAACATTCCCATATAATCACCATCAATTCTTCCAATCTTTCCGCCATTGGAATTGGTTTTTGCTCCACGATAGATATTTCCACCACCAATTACAATTGCTGTTTCAACACCAAGATCAAAAATTGATCTGATCTCATGTGAAAAATATTTTAATACATCAATATCAATTACCGATTCATTTTCACCAGCTAATATTTCGCCACTTAACTTTAGTAATATTCTATTATAATTCATCTATAATAAATATTTTATTTATTCACCTAATTGGAAACGTGCAAATTTTGAGATATTAATATTCTCCCCTAATTTACCAATTGTTTCTTTTAAATATGTTTCAATATTTTGATCAGAATCTTTAATAAATTCTTGTTCTAATAAAACATTTTCTCTGTAATATTTTTCCATTTTACCGGTAATTATTTTTTCAGCAATATGTTCCGGTTTACCTTGTTGAATTATTTGTTCTTTATATACCGCTTTTTCTCTTTCAACTAATTTTGGATCAAGTTCTTCTCTGCTAATTACCATAGGATCAGATGCGGCAATTTGCATTGCTATATCTTTTAAAAACGATTTGAACTCTTTTGTATCAGCCACAAAATCAGTTTCACAATTTATCTGAACTAAAACACCTAATTTGCTACCCGGATGTATATATGAATAAACTGCTCCTTCTTTTGCTTCGCGGCCGGATTTTTTTTCTGCTTTGGCAATTCCTGTAGACCTTAAATGATCTACTGCTTTATTGATATCACCATCACAAGATTCCAACGCCTTTTTACAATCCATCATGCCGGCACCGGTCTTATCTCTTAACTCTTTTACTAATTTTGCACTTATTCCCATATTTATCTATCTCTCCCTATCAATAAAATAATTTATTGTCTATTTTTTACTAATCTTCTTTTTACACTTTTAGGTTTTATATGTTCTGTCTTTTCTTCTTTCATATCATTTTTGGTTTCTCCACCTTTTTTCTCAGCTAATATAGTATCAGTCATTTGTTTTGCTATCAATTGAATTGTGCGATATGAATCATCATTTGCAGGTATTGGAATATCTATCAAACTCGGATCCGAATCAGTATCAACAATAGCAACTATTGGAATATCAAGTTTATTTGCTTCGGAAACTGCAATATTTTCATGATTCGTATCAGCAATAAAAAGAACTTCGGGTAAACGCTTCATGTTTTTAATACCACCAAGCACCAATTCTAATTTATTCTTTTCTTTTATAAGCTGTAAAACTTCTTTTTTTGTAAAATTTTCCCATTCGTCTTCATTTTGGCTCTCTTTTTGCAGCTTTTTCATATGACGAATACTTTTCCTTATTGTAGCATAATTGGTCAAGGTTCCACCAAGCCAACGTTCTGCAATAAAATGCATATTACTTCTTATAGCTTCATCTTTAATAATGTCCTTTGCCTGTTTCTTTGTACCAACAAAAAGTACTTCACCACCTTTTCGCACAATATTACCTATAAGATCACTTGCCTTATCTATAGCTTTAATTGTTTGTTTCAGATCAATAACATGAATACCGTTTTTTTCCATAACCACATAATCTTTCATGGATGGATTCCATTTACTTGTTAAATGTCCAAAATGAGCTCCTGAACTAATTAATTTCTCTATTGTAATTTCTGCCATTTATTTTATCTCCAATATATTTTAACGTTTAGAAAATTGAAAACCTCTTCTTGCACCACGCAATCCGGGTTTTTTCCTCTCAACTTTTCTAGAATCACGTGTTAAAAATCCATTCTCTTTCAATATAGAACGATTTTCAGAATCATTTGCAGCCAATGCTCGACTTATCCCGTGCCTTATTGCCCCAGCTTGACCTGTTAAGCCACCGCCTTTGACATTTACATAAATATCGTAACTTTTTTTTGAATCAGTCAATTCTATCGGCTGTAAAATAATCATCTTATATGTTTTTCTACCAAAGTAATCATCAACTTTTCTATTGTTTATTATAATTTCACCTTTTCCCGGATTTAATCTTACTCGTGCTACCGATCTTTTTCTACGACCTACAAATATATCTACTTTCTTTTTCATTTAGCCATTACTCCTAATTTGTTTCTAATTTCTTTGGATTTTGAGCATCGTGTGGATGATTAGGGCCTACATAAACTTTAAGTTTTTTAATAATTTTACGACCTAATTTATTATGAGGAAGCATTCCCTTAACTGCATTAATTATAATCTTTTCAGGATGTTTCTTCCTTAACTCTTTTATTAATATAGTTTTTGTACTCCCGGGATATTCAGAATGACTAAAATACGATTTCATTTGTTCTTTCTTCCCCGTTACACGAATTTTATCAGCATTTACAACAACAACAAAATCACCAGTATCCATATGTGGAGTAAATATCGGTTTATGTTTCCCTCTTAATATCTGAGCAATATCACTTGCTAACCTTCCTAATACTTTATCCTTAGCATCAACAACAAACCATTCATGATTTATATCATCAGGTTTTGCGGAATATGTTTTCAATTTGTATCCTCCGTTATTTCATTTAAGTTTAATCAATTTTATAAAAAGAAATTTTATAATTTTTATAAAATTACAACTTCATTAGCTTTTCAAGTCATCTTTCCGGGACTTCCTTTAAAGCTTAGTAATATAATAATATTTTCAATAATTACAAATGTTTTTCTTTAAAATAATATTTTTATGTAATTTGATTTTTAAAAAACTCTCAAAATCTGAAAAATCACACATATTTTATATCTGCTTTTTACCAATTGCCATCACATTATCCATTATACCAAACTTAATACAATAGAATTTAATTTTGCTCGTGAGTTATCGGATCGTGACAACAACACTAATGGAACTTTTGCACCCATAACAATCCCACCGACATCTGCTTTGTCAACATAAAGCATGTGTTTTAATAAAAAATTTGCTGTGGTGATATTCGGACCTATTATTATATCAACATCACCACTAATTTTTGAATCAATTTTTTTCTTTTTTGCCGCAAGAGAAGAATAAATAACATCCAAAGCAATAGGACCTTCTGCAAGATATCCTCTCTTTGTAAATTCTTCTGCTAACTTATCTGCTTCAATTGTTGCA
The DNA here is from genome assembly GCA_034723415.1 of Fidelibacterota bacterium. GTDB lineage: Bacteria > Fidelibacterota > Fidelibacteria > Fidelibacterales > Fidelibacteraceae > TCS52. The sequence continues at coordinate 4,474 of JAYEOX010000031.1, forward strand.
GGGATTCTTTCATTCAATTTTTCAATAATCGCTGCAAATGCTATTTTAATCGGTGGCTTGGCAATTTTCTTTACAAATTCAATAGCATTATTAGCAATTGCTCGCCTTTTATCAATATTCAGATCAATATTTATTGCACCATCTGTCACAAATAAAATTTTGTGATAACCCGGCGTATCACAAACCGCAACATGAGAAAGTAATTCACCTTTTCTTAATCCGGTATCTCTTTTTAAAATCGGGCTTAAAAAACTCGCTGTTCCGATGTCCCCTTTCATTAATACATCGCCCTTGCCATCTCTTATATCTTTAATTGCATTTTTAATCGCCTCATCAGGAGAATCGCTTTTAATTATTGTAAAATTAGTTAGTGAAGTTTCCTTTGAAAATTTGTTAATATTATCAACTATTCCATATAATCTTGTTTTAATGTAGCCCTTATCTGTTGCAGCTTTTAAAGCTTCATAAACAGGTTTAGAATTTGGGAAAACCACATTAATCGTCTTTGGTTTTTCTATATTGATCATTTTATAAATATCTGAATAACGCATAAAACATTCCTCTTATATTATTTGTAATCATTAATTTCTATTTTGCCATCAATTGCTCGAAATCCTCCATCAGCCATCGCTTCTAATTCATTTTCACCAGGGAAAAATATTACATTATTTTTATCCAAGTTTTTCGTCAAATGTTCTTGAATATATTTATTATGAGCTAAACCGCCCGTAATAATAATTGCTTTTACATTATAATCACATACAGAAAGCATTGCTCCTATCTCCTTTTGAATTTGATAGATCATTGCATCAAATATCAATTTTGCTTTTTTATCACCATTTTTAATTCTTTTACTAACTTCCCTGCCATCGTTAGTCCCTAAATATCCTTTTAATCCACTGTTTTTTATAAATAATAATTCTAATTCTTTTTTAGTATATTCTCCCGAATATGCCAAATCCATAACTCCTCGCAATGGCAATGCTCCTGCTCTTTCAGGTGAAAATGGTCCCATTCCTATCAAAGCATCATTGACATCGACCATTCTTGATCTTTTTAAAGCACAAATTGAAATTCCACCTCCCAAATGAGCAACAACAAAATTATTTTTTTCAATATTCCAATTATTTTGATCACATATTTTCCGAGTGGTCGCTTTAATATTCAATGCATGAGCTCTACTAATTCTTTTAATGCTTGGGACACCTGATATTCTGGCTACATCTTCTAACTCATCAATCGTTACAGGATCAATAATAAAAGCTTGAACCCCAAATTTCTTGCCAAAATAATCGGCAAGCATCGCTCCTAAATTACTTGCATGATTGCCGTTTTTTGCCTCTTTTAAATCTTCAACTAATTTATCATTTATTCTATATACACCACCCTTTAGTGGTTTTAATAATCCTCCTCTGCCTACCACAGCAACTAAATCTTTAAGATCAACATCTTTTAATGATCTTTCAATTGAATCTTTTCGATATGGGAATTCGGTTGCAACATTCTTTTTGGATATTTCTGAAGTGGGCATTTCAACTTTAAATTCGTAAATTTTTTCTTTTTGATTAAAAACCCCCATTTTTGTCGTAGTTGACCCGGGATTAATTGTTAAAATCAATTTCATAAATAAGCCTCCTCAAATTTTAATTTGTTCCAACACTATTAATATTTGAAATTTACAATTTTTTTTCAAAATAATCAAATAAAATTTTATAAATCTTGACTTACTTTATCAATTATACATGCCAAATAATAAAGATATATTGTATCTAAATAAAAATTCTTAGCGACTTTGTGCCTTAAAAGTGAAAATAGACCAATTTTTACATTTCTGCGAGTTCCATCCACTTAATTTGACGATTTTCGAATTTATGATGTAATAATTTATTATACGGACGGACACGAACAGCATATTTGTAAATTCCACCTTTTGGGATTTCTACTTTTCCGTAATAAATATAATAATCTTGTGATTTTTTTTCTATCATTTCTAATTCCGTAATTGAAATAGGATCTGTTTCATATCCATCTTGCACTAAGAAAACTTCAGTTTTAACATCTTTCGGATTTAATCCATTTAGGTTTACTTCAACTTTTACATTTACTTCCAATTCATTTGTAGATTTATTAACACCATCGATTTCTCTTATCCAAATATCATTCCAGGCATTATTTATTTTCTCTTTCCATTCTACTAATTTTGAGGAATTCACAGCTGATTTTTCAGACATTTTATTCTTATATCTAAAAATTGGAATATAAATATCATTTACATAATCTCTAAGCATTCTACAAGTAGAAAATTTTGTTGAATTTGTTATTATGGATTCCTTCATTCTGCTTATCCACGAAAGTGAAAATCTATTACCATTTTTCCTTTCGAAATATTCAGGTATAATAGAATTTTCCAAAGTAAAATATAAGCTTGCCTCATCATCACTATCCTGGATATCGTCGTTATCATAATCTTTATCCTCTCCAATCGTCCAACCGTTTTTTTGATTGTATCCTTCGGCCCACCATCCATCAAGAACGGAAAAATTAATAACTCCATTTACACAAGCTTTTTCGCCGGAAGTTCCACTTGCTTCACGAGGTCGTCTCGGATTATTTAACCAAACATCAACACCGGAAACTAAATATCTCGCTAAAGTAATGTTGTAATTTTCAAGAATATTTATTTTCCCCAAGAATTCTTCCTGTAAAGATAAATGATAAATTTGCTTAATAAATTCCTGTCCCGGGTTATCTGCCGGATGAGCTTTTCCGGCAAAAAATAGAACAACCGGTCTGTCGCTATTATTCAATATTCTCTTAATTCTTTCTATATCTCTAAATATTAAAGTCGCTCTTTTATATGTCGCAAAACGCCTTGCAAATCCGATAAAAAGTGCATTTGGATCTAATTGTTCCTTAATTTTATTTGTAATATAATCCGGAATTCCATTATGTTTATTCCTCTTCTCAATATTTTTCATCGCAATATCCACTAATCGTTTTTTTCGATGAATATGTGTTTCCCACATCTTTTCCGGTGGAATGTTTTCTACTTTTTCCCACATCTTTTTATCACAAATATTTTCAAACCATCTTTTACTTAAAAATTCTTCATATAAATCCCTAAATTCTTTTGATATCCATGTTTCAGTGTGAATTCCATTGGTAACATGATTTATCGGAACTTCATTGACAGGAATATCTTTCCAATAATCCTGCCAAATCTTTCTACTTACTTCACCATGAAGTTTACTAACTCCGTTATATGCTTTCGAGAGGTTAAATGCTAAAATTGTCATGCTAAATTTATTATCAACGGGATCACGACCAAGTCCAAAAAATCTTTCCCAATCTATGTTTAATTTTAAATGAAATTTATTGAAATATTTTTTCATTAAATCTTCATTAAATGCATCATGACCTGCCGGAACCGGAGTATGAGTTGTAAAAATTGATGACGACGCAACAAGTTCCTTTGCAACTTCAAATGATTTTCCATTTTCAACGAATTCTCTCATTCTTTCCAATCCCAAAAATGCAGAATGGCCTTCGTTCATATGCCAAACAGTCGGAGATATTTTCATTTTTCTTAAAGATCTCACTCCTGCAATTCCCAAAAAATACTCCTGTGTGATTCTCATCTCATTATCTCCACCGTATAATTGAGAAGTTAGAATTCTATCTTCAGGAAGATTTTCTCCAATATCCGAATCAAGTAAATAAATATTTGAAATCCCAACTTTCAACTTCCAAATTTGGGCATAAGCTTTTCTATTGTGTAAATCTACACTCACTTTTAGTGGAATATTTTTTTCATCTTTCACAAGTGAAATTGGTAATTCATTAAAGTCATAACTTGGATAAATACTTTCTTGCTGACCATCTGAATTAAATCTTTGAATAAAATATCCCTGCTTATAAAGTAACCCAATTCCAACAAGTGGAATTCCAAGATCACTTGCTGTCTTTATATGATCACCGGCTAAAATTCCCAAGCCACCGGAATAAACCGGAACAGTTTCATGAACTCCAAATTCTGTGCAAAAATATGCAACAAGAAAATCTTTTTGTTTTCCATATTCTCTATTAAACCAAACATTTTTATCTGACATGTAATGTTTATATTCTTTCATTACTTCATCAAATAATTTCACATATTCGGTGTCATTGCTTTTTTCATTTAATTTATTTTGACTTATTTCTTTTAGCATTCTCAATGGATTGTGTTTTACTTCATACCAAAGATCCTTATCTAAATCCGAAAATAATTTTTGTGCTCTCGGTTTCCAACTCCACCATAAATTATAGCTGAATTCTTCCAATTTTTTTAACTTTTCCGGAACTATACTTTTCACTATGATTTTTCTGAAACGATTCATTTTTCTCCTTTAATTTGCAGATTTCACCTTATATAAACTCTGATAAGATATTTAATTTTTTAAACAATTCAAAAAGAAAAACAGCTACAAATAAAATATCTGTAGCTGTTTAAATAATTTTATTCCTACTAATTGTTAGTTTGAAAATATTTCTATTTTTGAGCTGCTTTCAGATCATCATAGAATTTTGCATAACTAACATTTATATATGGAACTAACCAAAGAAATCCAATTCCGGCTGTCAATAAAGCTAATAAACCCCAGCCAACAAATCTCAGTCCAAGACAGAAAAATTCAAATTTGTGTCCTTTCATCATCTCCTTACTTTTTGTGATTGCCGCCAATGGGTTAATATTTCTATCATCTGCAAGAATGAAAAAAGTCATTGAATAGGCAAGTCCTTTTACAATTCCAGGAATAATAAGTAGCAATCCCCAAAGAAGAATAAAAAGTAACATCAAAAGATAAGTGCCTAAAGCAACAAAAAATCTCTTAAATCCGTCAAATAATTGAACAACTTCTGAATCTTGTTTTCTCGAAATAGACAATACAAAAACCGTTAATCCTAATACTAATGGACCGGCAATTATTAAAGCTGCAATATTGCCAACTACAACATTGATTTTACCAAAAACAACACTTATCCCAGCTGTAATAAGTAAATAGATCAAAGCAACTAATACTGCTTTCACCCAATTACCTTTCAATGTTTCACGAGCGTGTTTCGTAATATTTGCAAAGTTGATGAAACTCTCATTTTCTTGAGTTACGAAACCTTTCAAAGTTTTCTCGTTTTCCATAATTCTTCCTCCCTTTTTTTATTAAATATAATCTAATGTATTTTTAAAAACAATTAAATAGTTTTGAATTTTAGAATTAATATATTTTTTAAATTATAATCACTTAGTTTTTATTAATGTCCAAGTACCAAGAAAGATTATCAATATACTAATAAATAAATATTTTCTTATTTTTAAAACAAGTTTTAGTGAAATTTTCTACTAGGATTTATTGTAATAATTATTTTTTATGTTTGTTTTAGTTTATTACTAATAACCTATATTTCCTTTTTCAAAAATATTTCATTTGAATTTATCCAATATTTTTCATATATTTAAAAATAATAATTTTAGAATCATTAATTTTGAAAAAAGGGAAAAATGGCAAAACACACATTAGCAAAAAACATTGACAAATACTTAAATGAAACAGTTACACTCAAGGGATGGGTTTATAACATTAGAAAAAGTGGCAAAATCTGGTTTTTAATTTTTCGTGATGGCACGGAATTTATTCAATGTGTAATTCTAAAGAATGAGGTTTCACCGGAAGTTTTTGAATTGAAGACTACACTGACACAGGAATCATCTGTTACAATTACAGGTGTTGTCCAAAAAGCATCTAATCAAAAATTTGGTTATGAGATATTAGTAAAAGATATGAAAGTTATTCAAATTGCTGAGGAATATCCAATTTCCCTCAAAGAGCATGGCATAGAATTTTTATTAGATAATCGTCATTTATGGTTACGCTCTAAATTGCCAAATGCAATATTAAAAATTCGTCATGAAGTGAGTAAAGCAAGCAGGAACTTTTTTGATGAACGAGATTTTACTTTAATTGATTCACCAATGTTTACTCCAAATGCATCAGAAGGCACAACTACTTTATTCAAAACAAAATATTTTGATCAAGAAGCATATTTAACTCAATCCGGGCAATTATATAGTGAAGCAGCGATTATGGGATTTAATAAAACATATTGTTTTGGACCAATATTCAGAGCGGAAAAATCTAAAACAAGACGACATTTGACAGAATTTTGGATGATCGAACCGGAAATGGCTTTTTATGATATCAATGATAATATGAAATTGGCAGAAGAATATGTTAGTTATATTATTCAACAGGTTTTGAAAAACAGAAAAAAAGAGTTGGAAATTTTAGGACGAAATGTTACAAAATTAAAAAAAATTAAACCACCATTCCCTCGTATAACTTATGATGAAGCAGTAAAGATATTACAACAAAATGGACGTGACTTTAAATGGGGCGATGACTTTGGTGCACCGGATGAAACTCTTATTGCAAAGGACTTTGACAAACCTGTAATGATTCATCGTTGGCCTGCAAAAACAAAACCATTCTATATGAAACGCGATGAAAATGACGATAAATATGTTTTGGGAATGGATATGATAGCTCCGGAAGGACACGGTGAAATTATTGGTGGAAGCCAAAGAGAAGATAATCTTGATCTACTTTTAAAACGAATTAAAAATGAAAATTTATCAAAAGAGATGTATAATTGGTATCTTGATCTAAGGAAATACGGTTCAATTCCTCATTCAGGATTTGGTTTGGGCTTAGAAAGGACTGTCGGTTGGATTTGCGGAATTAAACATATTAGAGAAGCAATTCCATTTCCAAGAACAATGATTCGATTAGCACCTTAACAAATAAGGAAATATACAAAATTATGAATTGGCAAGAAGAACTAAAAACAAACATTACAAAAATTAACGAATTACAAAAGTTTGTTAATTTGGACAAAAATGAAATAGAAAAATTGAAGGAAGTTGTAAAGCATCATCCTATGAATATTTCCCGATATTATTTATCATTAATTGATAAAAACAACGAAAATGATCCAATTAAAAAAATGATGATACCCTCAGTAGAGGAATTAATCCCCGGTGGCGATTATGATCCAAGTAAAGAAAAGTCAAATACAAAATTAGTTGGATTGCAACATAAATACAGTGAAACGGCACTATTATTAGCAACGAATAGATGTGCATCATATTGTAGATATTGTTTCAGAAAAAGGATGGTAGCTCTTACAACAGGTGAAATTGCAAAAAAATATCATGATGCAATCAAATATATTAAAAATCATAATGAAATAACTAATGTTCTAATAAGTGGTGGAGATCCACTTACCTTACCTACAAAACTTTTAAAAACACTTTTATCAAAACTCTCTCAAATTGAACATTTGAATTTCATTCGCATTGGCACCAAGGTCCCTGTTTCCTTTCCAAATAGAATCATCAATGATAATGAATTATTAGAGTTGCTTAAAACAATTAATCAAAAAAAGAGAGTTTACATTACAACACATTTTAACCATAATAATGAAATAACAGAGAAATCTACAAATGCAATTGCAATGTTAATAAAATCCGGAATTCTTGTTAATAATCAATCTGTATTATTAAAAGGTGTAAATGATAATGCACAAGAATTAGGTTCATTACAGAAAAATTTAGTCAAAATAGGAATAAATCCATATTACATATTCCAATGCAGACCTGTGGCAAGAGTAAAAAATCATTTTCAAGTTCCAATATATGAGGGTATTAAAATTACCGAAGAAGCCAAAAAATATATGGATGGATACAGTAAAAAATTCAGATATATATTATCTCATACAGCGGGAAAATTTCATGTGTTAGGCAAAGATGATAAAATGATCTACCTTAAACATTATGAAGTAAAAGACAAAAATTATTATGGAAAGATATTCAGCAGAAAAATTGATAAAAATGCCACTTGGTTAAGTGAAAAAGGATTTAAATTAATTTAACAATTCACAAAAAATGAAAATATCACAATTAAAGAATTATCCATTAATAGCCGTATTCGGAGGACGAAAGGCGGAACCAAATACTTTAGAGGAAGCATATAATTTTGGAAAATCTGCTGCAAAAAACAATTGGATAATTCTTTGTGGTGGCAAAGGTGGCGTAATGGAATCCGTTTGTAAAGGTGTCTCCGAATCAAATGGATTAAGTATCGGAATTTTAACTGGTAATGATAAAAAATCCGCTAATCCTTTTGTAAGTATTCCACTTGCAACCGGTGTCGGTGTATCTCGTAATCAGATAATAGCTCGTGCTTGTGATTTTGCTATTGCTATTGGTGGCCATTACGGAACACTTTCTGAAATTGCTTATGCACTTCAAATGAACAAAAAAATTATTTCATTAAATTCTTGGAATATCAAAGGAATGAAAAAGGCAAAAAATCACAAAGAAGCAATAGAAATAATAAAACAATGGTTGTCAAAAAAATGAAATTAGGAATAATCGCAAATACTACGAAAATCAAATCTTGCTCGGAGTTTTTTGTAAAGTTCATTGACTGGTTAAATGACAATAATGTAGATTTTTCTGTAGAAAATGAATTAGCAACTTTTCTACCAAATTCATATAAAATAAAAAGATTAGACGAAAATCAAATGTTTATTGATTCCGATATTATCGTTGTAATTGGAGGTGACGGAACAATACTTTCTACAGTAAGAAAAACAAATACTCTCGAAAAACCAATTATAGGAATTCATATTGGTAGATTAGGTTTCTTGGCAGAAATTACAATGTCAAATTTTAAAGATTACTTTACAAAAATCATTAAGGGAAAATATTCAATAGAAAAAAGATCAATTTTAAAAGCAACAGTAATTTCCAAAAATGAAACAACAACATTCTTTGCATTAAATGATTTTGTTGTTTCAAAAAGTAATACTCCCCGAATGATAGAATTTCAAGTTGATATTAATGATATGTTTATGAATGCATTCAAAGCCGATGGATTAATTATTTCCACTCCAACCGGTTCTACCGCCTATTCCCTTTCGAACAATGGACCAATTTTGACGCCTGACCTAAAAGGAATAATTCTCAACCCGATTTGCCCTCATATTCTTACAAATCGACCAATGGTAATAACAGATGATAAAAAAATTAAAATTAATTTTATAAATAAATCAGATGAATGTATTTTTACCGGCGATGGACAAAGTGATATCAAGTTAAATTATCATTCACAAATATATATTGAAAAAGCAAGATTCCACGCAAATCTTATAAGAATAGCAGGAAGTAACTATTTTAAGACATTAAGAAATAAATTAAGATGGGGGATAAATTAAGATGGAAACGATCAGATTGAAAAATATGATATTTTATGGATTCCACGGTGTTGAAAAAGAAGAAAAGAAATTGGGAGGACGATTTGAAGTTGATATCACATTAAAATGTGATTTGCGCAAAGCTATGGCATCAGATTCTCTAAAAGATACAATAAATTATGAAGCTGTTCATGATGAAGTGAAGAAAATTATTACATCTGAAAAGAATCATCATCTTTTAGAAACAGTTGCCGGTATAGTATGCAAAAATATCAAATCAAAATTTCCATTAGTAGAAACAGTTATTGCAACTATTCGTAAGCCAAACGTTCCTATACAAGGTGTGATAGATACTGTTGAAGTTGAAGTGAGTTTGTAAAATTAAAAAATGAAACTAATAAAAATAGTAATCATAATTCTATTTTTTGTTATAATCTTGATTGCACAAGACAAGGTTTTTTTTGATGAAAACACTCCTTTTCTAGATAAAATTTACAATGTGCTCAAAAAAAATAATTATATTTTAACAAAAGATTCTGCTAATGCAAATTATTATGGTGAAATAACTACCAAAAATAAAAAAGATTCAACACAATGTATGGTAATGATAAAAAATGAATATGAAAAAAATATAATTGGAAGTTTTTCGATGGAACTAATAAAAAAAACAGAAGTAAAAAAAAATGTGAAAAAATATGCTTTTTTTGGTTTTTTACTTAATAGTCTAATGATAATATTATATTTTATTAGGTCAACATAGGGGAAATAAATTAATGAAAAAAATACTGTTTATAATTTTCTTGAACATTATAATGATTACTAATATTTTTAGTCAGGATAACTTTGACAAAAAAAATATTCTAAAAAGTATCGTCTTACCCGGTTGGGGAGAATTGAGTTACAATAAAACCCGTAGTAAAATGTTTTTGGTCTCCGAATTAACAATGTGGGTGTCGTTATTCACTTTTAATAAATATAATGATATTCAAGATCAGGATATGAGAAATTATGCGGAAATTCATTCAGGAGCTGAAGAATTTTCCACTGAATCTCAATATTGGGTTGATCTTGGAAATTATTTTAGTTATCAAGATCATAAAAGCGAAATGCTTGAGATGAGAACACCGGAAAAAATTTACGATGTAAAATACGAGTGGGACTGGGACACTCATACCAATGCTAATAAATATCGTGATATGAGAATTGATCGCGACCAGTCATTATTAAGAGCAAAATTTGCTGCCGGCGGACTTGTTTTAAATAGAATAATTAGTGCGATTGATGTAATATATCTATCAAATAAACAAAATCATATTAACTCTTCCCTATTGCTCAATCATGATAATACTACTTTTAAAATCTCAATTCCACTTAATTTATTTTAATTAATTACCATTGAATATTTTTAAAAATAACAGCGTTTTGTTGTCTTTTACAATTGTATATTTAATTGTATTTACCTTTATTTCATCATTAGCAGGACAGTTTTTAGGTTTGATACCTATTTTTATTATTGTACTTTTCGATAATTCAAGAAATAAGATCTTTAAATCGTTTAAAAAATTTTCTATCCTTATTATTTTCACATTACTAATTCATCTTTTTTTTAGGTTTGATCCAAATAATTATTTTAATGATCTATTAAGCAAAGATTTGTGGATTAAGAGTTTATTTTTCACAATACGAAATGTAAATATTATTTTATTAATGATCTGGTTCATAAATTCAATGTCTAAAATAGATTACTATAGTTCATTGAATTCATTGCAGAAAAAATTTTTGAAATTCAAAATTAATCTATCTTTTTTAATTCAACCATTAATAATTGGCTTAAGATATTTTGATATTATTCACACAGAATTAAAATCATTACAACAAATACACAGAATTATGGGAATGAAGAAACCTACTAAAATAACTAAGAAAATAAAATACTATTCAGGTCTAATTTTACCATTAATTATTAACTCAATAGAGAGAGCTGAAATATTATCAATTGCTTTAACCACTCGTAAATATAATTATTCAACTAAAGATAATCTATGAAACCAAATGAATCTTCAAATAATATTTTCGTCCTTGAAGTGGAATATGATGGTGCAAATTATGCCGGTTTTCAAATCCAGCCAAATGTAAAAACTGTCCAAGGTGAATTGCAAAAAGCATTGGAAAATATATATCAAACTAAAATCACAATAAAGGCCTCGGGAAGAACAGATGCAGGAGTCCATGCAAAACGACAAATTTTTCATTTCACACCACCAAAATTAATTAAAAATATTAATTTAAAACTTGCAATAAATTCACAGATAAACAGAGATATTAGAATAAGAAAAGTCGGAATAGCAAATTTAAATTTTCATTCAAGATTTTCGGCTATTGAAAGAACTTATAAATATTATATATTATTAAAAAAAGACATCTTTAGCCGAAATTATTCATGGCAAATTAATTATGATATTAATGTAAAATATTTAAAAAAATGTGCAAAGATTGTCAAAGGCGAACATGACTTCACAGCTTTTTGCAATTCAAGTTCAGAAATAAACCATAAATTATGTGTTGTAAAAAAAAGTAACTGGAAAATAAAAAATAATTCACTGATTTATACAATCACAGCAAATAGATTTCTACATAATATGGTAAGGTCATTAGTTGGACTAATGATAAAAGTTGGAAATGGTGAAAAAACAGTTGATAATTTTAGGAAAATATTAGGAGATAAAATCAGACATTTTGATATTTATACAGCACCACCACAGGGATTATTTTTAGAAAAAGTTCGTTATAATAATGAAATCCGATGGATAATTAAGTAAAAAGTGAGAAGATGCAAAAAAACGACTAAGCGAAGTTGCAACTTTGAAACTTTATGACTTTGTGAGAAAAGTCCTAACTTTAATTTGTGACTAAATATTATTATTTTTGTAATTTTTAATAATAATTCGTATTTTAATATAATGAAAATTAAAAATAACATATTTGGAAAATAAAATGACAAATTCTTTTAAACGCACTTTAACATCTCTTCTCATTTTATCACTATTTGCAATTATTATCGTTATGATTTTTCACAATTATTCCTTAATAAAAGAAATTCAAAAGCCAAATCCACAAAATAAACAAATTGTAAATACAAATATTTCCCTTGAACGACAAAATGCCATCACACAAATAATTGAAAAATGTAGTCCCGCAATTGTTGGGATTCATGTTACACAAATAAAAAAATATACACAAAATAATTATTTTAATGATCCATTTTTTGATCAATTTTTCCCACCTAAAATATATAATAAAAAAGTAAAAAGTATGGGAAGTGGAGTAATAATTTCAGAAGATGGTTTGATTTTGACCAATGCTCATGTAGTTGGCACAAATGCTCTTGAAATAGTTGTTTCTTCAACAACCGGAGAAAAATTTAATGCAGAAATAATAGGTATTGATGCTTTGTCAGATATTGCAGTATTAAAAATTAAAAAGAAAAATTGTCCATTTTTAAAAATGGGTAGTAGCGATGAAATTATAATTGGAGAATGGGTCGTAGCATTAGGAAATCCGTTTGGATTATTTGATGTAAATTTTCAACCGGTGGCAACCATTGGAATAATCAGTAGTACTAATCTTGATTTCGGTGAGCAACAAAGTGGACGAGTATATCAAGATATGATCCAAACAGATGCAAGTATTAATTCTGGAAATAGCGGAGGTGCATTGGTAAATGTTTTTGGAGAAATTATTGGAATTAACACTTTTATCTTTAGTGGCGGCTCTTCTTCAGGATCCATAGGAATTGGATTTGCAATTCCAATAAATCGAGTCAAAGAAATTACTGATGAACTGATAAAAAGTGGAAAAATTGATCGTGGCTTTGACACAGGCTTGATAGTACAAATATTAAATCCATACATAATAAATTATTTAAAGATTCCGGTTAAATATGGTGTAATTATTACTGACATCAAAAGGAATAGTTCAGCAACAAAAACAGATTTACAAATCGGAGATGTTATTTTAGAGGTAAATGAACAAAAGGTAAGAAATGATCGGGATATATATCGTATTATAAACGAAAATTTTCTCAGAGCAGGAGATAATATTCTTTTAACAATTTGGCGTGAAGGGAAAAAACATAAAATAAATCTCCCTTTAGAAAAATCGAAATAAGGAAATAAGCACGAAAATATTTTATTGACTTTTTAAATTAATTTAATTAAAATACTTAAAACATCAGGAGGGAATGATATTTTGAAAATTATATTAGTAAAAGACAGAAAGACAAAAAAACAATTTATTCGATTACCTTGGGAAATTTATGAAAATGATCCCAATTGGGTGCAACCACTTATTATGCAAGAAAAAGAAAAGTTCAATAAAAATAAATCCCCATTTTTTGAGCATTCAGAAGCAGATTTTTTCATTGCAGAAAAAGACGGAGATATTGTTGGTAGAATTGCTGCTATAAAAAATAATAATCATTTAAAAGTTTACAACGATGATACCGGTTTTTTCGGCTTTTTTGAGTCAATAAATGATCAAACTGTTGCTAATGCACTTTTTGATACTGCAAACAATTGGTTAAAAGAGAGAGGACTAAAAAAGATCAGAGGCCCTGAGAATTATTCTCAAAATGAGGAAGCGGGATTATTAATTGATGCTTTTGATTTGCCACCCGTAATAATGATGACTTATAATCCCCCCTATTATATTAATTTAATTGAAAATTATGGATTTAAAAAGGAAATGGACCTTTATGCTTATAACATTAAAAATATAAAACAAATTCCTTCTCGCTTAAAAAAAGCCGTTTCTTTAACAAAAAGAAGATATAATTATAATATCAGAAAAGTAAATGTAAAAAATATTGATGCTGAAATCGAAAAGATAAAATCAGTCTATGATACTGCTTGGTCGGAAAATTGGGGTGCTGTGCCATTTACTAAATCTGAAATAGAACACCTGAAAAAGGAACTAATACAAATATTAATTCCTGATTTGGCATTCATTGCTGAAATTGATAATAAACCTGTAGGTGTTTCAATAACAGTTCCGGATATCAATGAGGCATTAATAAAAATAAATGGTCGCCTTTTTCCTTTGGGACTTTTTAAACTTCTATGGTACCAAAGAAAGATTAATGGTGTTAGAGTACTTATATTAGGAATAATCCCCGGGCAACGAAATAAAGGTATTGATACAGCATTATACCATGAAACTTTTAAGAATACTATTAATAAAGGATTTAACAAGGGGGAAATGTCATGGATATTGGAAAATAATCATCCAATGCGTAATGCTTTAGAAAAAATATATGGTGCAAAAATATATAAAACTTATAGAATTTATCAACAACAAATTAATTAATCACGAATAACAATGAATGACAATTTAAGAGGGTTAGAAGGTTAGGAGGTTAGAATATACCGTGCACAAAAGTGTGTCTAAATCAATGACAATTAATAACAACAAATGACTACAAATGACAATAAATGACAATCAATGACAACAAATTCCTCTGCGTCTTCTTGCACTGAGCTTGTCGAAGTGTGCGGTAAAGTAAAAATGACAACAAATAAACACAATTTACATCAAACCCCAACTTCACTTTTAATACAATTTTATAATCTTTCAATTAGTATTTTTATTATCTTTAATTATTCTATAATTGACAATTCATTTCAATTATTGATTATACATTTATTTCTATCCTTATTTTTGTTGACAATTTCTTATGTTAATAATATTAAACCAAATATTATTTCACATCCTGCTTTTATTTTTGCTCCAATTATTTTGATTGAAATTTTCCATTATGAATCAGGGATTTTTAATTTAATAATTTTCCCAAATTATTTTGATGAATTTATTAAGCAATTTGATATTTTTATTTTTGGACTTCTTCCAAATAATATGCTCTCAAAACTTCTACCATACAATTTTATTCATCAACTTTTCCATTTCTTTTACTTCACTTTTTACATAATGTTGATTCTTCCACCAATAATAATCTATTCCCAAGAACGAAAAAAAACATACGAACCAAACATATTGAATTATAAAAATTTACAGAAATATTTATTTGTTTTGCTTTTTACAATGTTATCCTGTTTTTGGATTTTTATTATTTTTCCGGTTATCGGTCCAACAAGCCAACATAAAATTCTATTTCCGAATAACAGAGGAATGATTTCTGTTATCAATTTTCTGTTTGCGAATGGCGATTTAGATGGTGGAGCTTTTCCAAGTTCTCATGTTGCAGGAGCTTTTATTGCAACAATTTTTGTTTTTCAGTATATTAAGAAATTGAAAATTTATTTCTTAATTGCATTTATTCTACTCTCAATTTCAACTGTTTATTGCAGTTTTCATTATGGAGTAGATGTAATAGGTGGATTTTTTGCAGGAATTATTTTCTACTTATTGGGGAATTATTTATTTAAGAAACTTTACAAACTTCAAAAAACCAAAAGTGTAATATGAAAGCATTTGTCACAGGTGCAACAGGATTTATCGGCTATCACTTAGTAAAAAAATTACTCTCTATGAATTGGGAAGTTGTCTGCTTAAGTCGGAAAAATAGCAATAACAATACTGAATTTCAAAAAGAAGTTTCTTGGATTATTGGCGATTTATTTGATAAAAAAGCACTTGCCGAGGGATGTTCAAATGCGGATATAATTTTTCATCTCGCAGGTCAGATTAAGGCAATAAATAAAAAAGAATTGTTTGAAACAAATGCAAATGGAACAAAAAATCTAATCGAAGCAATTCTAAAATCCAATAAAAACACACATCTGATTTTTTTGAGTTCCCTATCTGCAAGTGGTCCGACAAATAAAAATAAAGTAAATACAGAATCAGATAAAAATAAACCGATTTCAAATTACGGGAAAAGCAAATTATTGGCAGAAGATATTATACTAAAAAACAGAGACAATTTATACTCCACAATTATTCGTCCGGGAATTGTCTATGGTCCCAAAGATAGAGAAACTTTATTGTTTTTCAAATTAGCGAAATTCGGAATTAATTTACATTTGGGAATTAATGAACAACATTTAAGTATGATTTTTGTTGAAGATTTAATTCAGTTAATAATAAAAACCACAACAATAAAAACAAACTCCGGAGAGATATTTTTTGCTTCTGATAATGATACCGGCTACTCATGGAATAAAATTATGAGAACCATTGCAAACATTATGAATAAAAAAATAGTTACAATTATAATTCCAAAATTTGTTATAAAAACAATAATATATATTTCAGTATTTTTGGCAAATATTTTTCATTATTCGACGATATTAAATTTAGATAAATATGAAGAACTAAAATATCCTAACT
Organism: Fidelibacterota bacterium; assembly: GCA_034723415.1. Lineage (GTDB taxonomy): Bacteria > Fidelibacterota > Fidelibacteria > Fidelibacterales > Fidelibacteraceae > TCS52. The sequence continues at coordinate 21,109 of JAYEOX010000031.1, forward strand.
GGGTTTGTTCATCACAAAAAGCAAAAAAAATACTGAAATACAACCCTGAATTTTCGTTAAAAAACGGATTGGAAAAAACTTATAAGTGGTATAAAGAAAATGATTGGATATAATAAGATTGAATTAACCCCACCGCCAAGACGCAAAAACACAGAGGAATTTATTGTCATTTATTGTCATTGGTTGTCATATTCACCACAAAAGAACACAAAGAACACAGAGATTATCTAATTCATCTAATTATTATCATCGAATTAATCGAATTTATCTAATTGGTTATCATTGGTTTAGACACACTTTTGTGCACGGTACCCTTCTTAATGGCTCAACATTAAATAACTCTTTGCGTTCTTTCTTTCTTTGCAAACTTTGCGTGAAATCTTTTTCGTGCATTTTCAACTTTCAATTCTCAATTAAAATAATCCGTGTTAATCCGCATTATCCGCGAAAATCCGTGTGCTAACAAAAAAACACCCGATATTACTACCGAGTGTTTAACATCTTTTCTTTTTCCCTTGCTTTTATCATATCATCATATTATAATATGACAGTTTTAAAAATGGAGAAGTTATGATCGATGAATTTGTGATTTCAAAAACAGCAAAATTATTTAATGTCTTATCAAGTGAAATACGAATTAAAATAATTTATCATTTGATGGAAAATAATAGGCTATCTGTAACAGAATTATCTGAAAAATTAAATATTCCACAAAACACATTATCATCTCACCTAAAAATTTTATATGATGGTTCATACATCAATAAAGAACAAAAATGGCGAAATGTTAATTATTCAATCAGAGAAAAGAAATTAGAAAAAATTATTGAAATTGCGATATCCATTCTTAACAACAAATGGGAAGGTAATTGGGAAAAAATTGATAGAGCAAAGAAAAGTTTAAATAAAATGATTAATAGTCAAAATAAAAAAAGGAAGTAAAAATGACAAAAACAAAATTAAAAGTTGGAAAAATTTCTAAACCTCGTTTTGAGTTTCGCACTTTTGGCCAAAATTTTGAATCTGAAAGGAAAAAAATGTCAGAACTTTCTGTACCGGTTCCCGAAAAGGTAAAAGAGAGAAATTCTGAAGAAACATATATTGTTTCCAAAACAAATGAT
>JAYEOX010000032.1:0-5142 GCA_034723415.1 Fidelibacterota bacterium
AAGGTTCTTCGCGTTGCATCGAATTAAACCACATGTTCCACCGCTTGTGCGGGCCCCCGTCAATTCCTTTGAGTTTCAGCCTTGCGACCGTAGTCCCCAGGCGGTATACTTATCGCATTAGCTACGATACTGAGGGGGTTAGATCCCCCAACATCAAGTATACATCGTTTACAGCGTGGACTACCAGGGTATCTAATCCTGTTTGCTACCCACGCTTTTGCACCTTAGCGTCAGTTACGAGCTAGGAAGCCGCCTTCGCCACCGGTGTTCCTCCTGATATCTACGCATTTCACCGCTACACCAGGAATTCCACTTCCTTCTCTCGCACTCAAGGTTAACAGTTTCAGCTCCCAATCAACAGTTAAGCTGCTGTATTTTAAAACTGACTTATTAATCCGCCTACGTGCCCTTTATGCCCAGTAATTCCGGATAACGCTTGCTCCCCCCGTATTACCGCGGCTGCTGGCACGGAGTTAGCCGGAGCTTTCTTGTTAAATACCGTCAAAAATATAAATTATTTATTTATATTCACTTCTTCTTTAACGACAGACCTTTACACACCTAAATGCTTCTTCGGTCACGCGGCGTTGCTGCGTCAAGCTTTCGCTCATTGCGCAAAATTCCCCACTGCTGCCTCCCGTAGGAGTCTGGGCCGTATCTCAGTCCCAATGTGGCTGATCATCCTCTCAGACCAGCTACTGATCGTCGCCTTGGTAAGCCACTACCCTACCAACAAGCTAATCAGACATAAATCTATCTTAAAGCGAGAGCCGAAGCCCCCTTTAATAATTACTATTAAAATAATTATATTATTCAGTATTAGCCTCGGTTTCCCAAGGTTGTCCCAATCTTTAAGGCAAGTTATCTATGCATTACTCACCCGTTCGCCACTTTACTCCCCCGAGCAAGCTCGGAGTTTCTCGTTCGACTTGCATGTGTTAAGCACGCCGCCAGCGTTCATCCTGAGCCAGGATCAAACTCTCCATTGTAAAATATTTATTTATATTTAATTATATTTCTATTCCTAGCTTCAAATCTAATTGACTAAGTTAAACTTAATCAAGCTAAAACTCATATTACTTTATTTGCATACACCCTATTTTTCAAATATCACTTTATCAAAGCCTCTAATAATACAATAATCTTCTTTTATTGTCAAGTAAAAACTTTTTTATTTTTCTTTTCAAATTCCTTTATTTAAAAGGGATGCAAAGATAATATGAAATATCCCTAATGTCAACAAAAATTATATTATTTTTTATTGTAATTGAATTCATGTTATTAATAAATAACAATTTATGCTATAATTAATTTTTTATAAATTATTTTATTAATAAATTTTTTCCCATACTTATTAAAATTTTACTTGTATTATTTCAATTTCTTTATTTTTTTATTATTTTTTTATCAATTCACAATTTATTATATTATGATAAAACAAAAGGGAATAAAAATGAAGCACATAATAATTACAATTATTTTAATGTCGACTTTACTACTTGGGTTAGACATCAAAAATTATGAGTCATTCCAAAGCTTTTACAAAACATCTTTGAAAAATTCTTTATCTCAAATTGAAACCAGCAAATTAACAATTAAAAAATTAGACAAACTTTTTGATTTGGGCAAAATTGAAGAATTGCAAAAGGAATTAGAAAAATCAATTCTATCCGAGCCCACAAGGGAACTATATAAAATTGAAATATCAATTCGTAATTTGAATTATAAAAACATTAGTGACAGACTCTTATCTTTTTCTGAAAAAGATAAAAATGACAAATATTTTGAACTGTTTTATAATTGGTTAAAGTTAACAGAAAATTATTCTACTTTGCAATCTACTTATGAAAAATATTTGAAAAAGATGCCAAATCATACGATCCATCAATTGGCTAAAGCTGACTTTTTAATGAATCAATTTCAATTTGAAGCGTCAGATTCTATTATCAATTCTATTTTAATTTCAGAAAAAATAAACTCAAAATGTTTCCACAAAGCAAAATTTTTAAATGCAAAATTGTTCATGAAGCAATATAATTTTGTAGATGCCGAAAAACAATTAATTGAACTTCTTGAGACTAATTATATAAACGAAAGTATCTTAACAAATTTAGGTTGGTGCTTTATTCGTGATAGTAAAGTATCCGATGCGATATTTTGTTTTAGACAAGCTTTAGAAATTAACCCACTAAACGAAACTGCTCATTACCAATTAGGAAATGGTTACACTGACAAAATATATTCCGAATTATTTAAGATTTATCCTGAAGAATTTATTATGAATTCTGAAAATTGGGAAACATTTAATTCAATTAATAAATTTTTAAAAAATAGAAAGATTACAGAAGCAAAAAAAACATTAAAAAATTGGATCAAAGAATATCCGCAATATGTTGAGCCGTATATTTATCTCGGATCAATAAATTGGGAAGAGAATAAATATTCAGATGCTTTAAAATATTTCCAAAGTGCATTAAAAATTATACCGGAATACGGACGTGCCCATAATGGAATTGCAAAATCAATCGAGGGATTAAAACGACAAAATGCTGTCTATTATAAAAGCGATAATAATAGATTCATTAATACAGATATTCCGGAAATTGACCAAATAGAAAAGTATGTCCTAAATTGGAATTCATTAAGTAGTCGTATTCAAAAACGAGTTGCAATTTCAGTTAAGCCGTGGGAAAATTTCATTCCCGTATTAATCGCTTCGGGTTCATATCATTATATCAAGCCATTGTATTCTCTTTTAAGTGAGTGTCCCGGATTAGAATCCATGCGAGATGCAAGAATTAGTTATGATTCAAGATTGTGGGATGATGTCCGCGGATGCGGTGGATTTATTACAGTTACCGGAATTGAAGATGTGGAACGGATGATCTTTCATAAATACAATACTATTCTTCATGAAATGACTCACCAAGTTCATTATGTCCTAACTCAATCTGAGAAAAATAAAATTGAAAAAGTCTATAATAATACAAAAAAGAAAGATAAAAAGGGACAAAAAACTTTTATTAGCAGATATCAATCTGCTAGTGTATGGGAATATTTTGCTGAAGGTGTAAATTCATATTATTCACCTAAAAGAGACCAATATGATGACAGAGAAATTGTCAGAGAAAGACTCTTGGATATGGATACCGCACTTGTAAATCTTGTTGAACATTTTACAAAAATTTCAAAAATCGATAAATATTATCCAGTAGCATTTTCAAATACAATTTATAATAAATTAGAAAATGCTGATACAATTCAGACATATAAAACAATTGAAAAAGCAAATAAATTAAGACATACATCTGCAAGTTTATTAGATGCAGAATGTTATGCGGAAATGGTATTTGGTAATTATGAAAAAGCATTAAATTATGCAAATTCACTTATAAATAAATATCCGAAATCCATTAGCGGATATAGCAAGAAAATCGAGATAAAATTTCATCAAGGCAAGCCAATTGTTACTGAATTAAATTCTCTCGAAAATATTTTACCTGATTTTCCCAAAGAACAAGCGTATCTTGGTTATCTTACTCTCGGTGAAAAATATTACTTTCTCGGATATTATAAAAAGGTAATTTCCTCTCTTAAAAATGTTTTAAAATATGAACCTGAACATGATAGAGGCAATTGGTTGATGGCATTGGCTTATGGAGAATTGGGGAATTTCAAAAAGAGTAAATTTCATTTTAAAAAAGTATTGAAACGTCGTAACGGACTAATTGAATTGCGTGCAGATTTTACTAAAATATTGTTAATAAACAATAAAATGAAAGAAGCAAATTCACAATATAGGGAAATGGTAGCATTGAATAAAAATCATTACCTAACTCACCAAATAAACGGTTTAATTCACCAATCTAATAATGATTTGAAAATTGCAGAAAAAGAATATTCAAAAGCAATTTCAATTTATAAATGGGACTTATTCAGTAAAATATCACTAGTTGGATTGTATCCTCAAAAATACAAAAATCTAATAAAGCAACTCAAAATAGATAAAAATAATCCACCTCATTATTATTATAATAAAAAATATTATCGCTATGAATCTGTAAATGAATGGAGTTCACAGTTAAAAAAATTATTCATAAAAAAATTAACAATCAACTAAATGGATCTTCAGAAAAAACAATAATCATTAAAATTAAAAGGAAAAAAATGAAAAAGATTGCAACTCTTTTTGTGCTATTTTATTTGTCGTTTTCAATAATTTATGCACAAACAACCGAATTAGAAAAAACATTAAGAAAACAAAATATTGACACAACGAAAAGCAGTACTTGGGAAACAGGTGGCGTTATTTCATTAAACTTATCGCAAGTATCTTTAAAAAACTGGTCCGCAGGTGGGGAAAATTCTTTATCTTGGAATGGTTTAGTTAATGTATTCTTAAATTATAAAAATAAAAATATAAGCTGGGATAATACACTTGATATCGGTTATGGCTCAATAAAAAAGGGGGAAAGTGAAAACTTTATTAAATCGGATGACAAAATTGATCTTTCATCAAAATATGGACAAAAAATTCTTAATAATTTATATTTCTCCGGGTTGTTAAATTTAAAAACACAGATAACAGCAGGATATAAACTACCTAACGATTCGACCAAAATTTCTAATTTCTTAGCTCCCGGATATTTACTCGGAGCAATTGGAATGGACTACAAACTAAATAGCAAATTTAGCTGTTATTTATCACCAATTACAACAAAAATTACAATTGTAAATGATCAAACCTTAGCAAATAGTGGTGCATTTGGTGTTAAACCTGCTGAATATGACACCACAAATAATATTATTAAAGAAGGTAAAAGGACTAGAAGTGAATTTGGTGGATATTTAAAAATACATTTCAAACACAACATAATGAAGAACATTTCTTTTCAGACGAAACTTGATCTTTTCTCAAATTACTTAAATAATCCTACAAATATTGACATAAATTGGGAAACTCTATTAGCAATGAAAATCAATAAATTTTTTACTGCAAATATTGCAACAAATTTATTATATGATGATGACATCACTATTAAAGAAGACACTAATGGAGATGACATTGTAGATAAATCCGGACCAAGAACACAATTTAAAGAAGTATTTGGTATTGGAATTTCATATAAATTTTAATTAAAT
>JAYEOX010000033.1:0-5120 GCA_034723415.1 Fidelibacterota bacterium
AAAAATACTGTTATTGATGTTGTGAGACAAGTGAAGTAAGACCTAACCGCGGAGACGCAGAGTCGCAAAGAAAAAAAAATTAAGCTAAAAAATGTTCATGTCCCGATACGTTAAAGTTATAAAGCTTGCCTAGTGGAATGCAAAGCATATTTCTACAGGGTAAACAGAGACGCAAGGAAAACAGACAAAAAATATTATAGTAAAATACTATTACTCAAAAAACAAATGATTTTTGTTAAAATGTTAGCTATACTTTACTATTAAAAAGAAAAAATATATAGTTAAATGGTAAATATGAGAGCCGGTTTAATATTGGCGTAAGTTATTAATAATTAAGTAATTATGTGCTTTATTATAGTTGGTCAAGAAATAAATTTTCAAATTTACAAAAATATTTTACTATTTTTCATCTCTATTATTTTATATTATTTCACCACTTGTGAATTTCTTTTAAAAAATATCATTAATTTAATATTCTTTTGTATTCTTGATTAAATTTAGTGTTATTATTTTTATTAAAGAAAGGCAGTCCAATTAATCTATAATTTGGATTTTCCGCCTTGATTATTTTATTAAATCCATATTTTTTCGATATTGTTTTTAAAAATTTTTCTTTCCAACCCTCTTTGCTGTATTCAAATAATCCTAAGTTGTCTTTGAATTGATCGCCTTTTGGTTCAATAAAAATCTGATAATAAATTTCTGCTTTGATGGAATTCTTTTCACGAATTTCCTTTTTATCTTTACTTTTCATGAATAAAATAAAATCCGGCTGAAATCCCCGTCCTTTCTCAAAATCATAGATCTTGTAAATTTCTTCATTCCTTAATAAATAAATTTCTTTATATTTTTCCTCTAAATTTCCAAGAGATTCTCTAATAAATTCAATTAATTCTTGTTCTTCACTTGTGCCATAAAATTTATCTAAGACAAACCATTTATTTTTAACAACTGATTGATCTTCGTTGTTTGGGTTAATTGTTTTTGTTTTGGGTTCGGAAAAGAATTTTTCGAAATCGCCGGCAATAAAATCACTTCCAATTTTTGGTGCAATTTTATTTTTTAATTCTGCAAATATCTTATCTAAAAAATTCAAAACTAAATTAAGTTTTTCAATTCCGGAGATATTATTAAATTGCATATTTTTCTTCAATGTAATTTTAAGATCAAAATTCCCAAGAAATTTATCTTTTTGCAAATCTTCAATACCTTTAATTTCTAATTCATCTTTTAATTTCCCAAATTGAAATAAAGAATTTTCCTGTTTTGCTTTTATATTTATAGCTTTTAAAAAAATATGTTTTTCAATATCTTTGAATTTAAGTGGAATTGTTTTCAGTTCATTTTCTTGAAGTTTCACCCGTTCACGATCATATTCTTTTTCAAAATCAATTTCTTGTTCTGTTAATTCAAAACTTTTAATTCTATATTGAAATTCAAAATCTTTCTTTATATCATCAAGTGTCTTCTTTTTTCTATTAGGATTGTCAATTTGCTTGTTGTACCACACTTTTGTGTTCTTATAAAATTCGCTTTCTTGAAATTCCTTTTTAAGTGAAAAAGTTTTGAAAACTCTATCATCTTTTATATATCCATCTTTTTTAAGCTCTCTTTTTATTTCATCAATATAGCGATGTTCACTTGTAGAGTAAAAATAAAGTTCTTCCAAAACTCTCATTTCATTTTTTAGATCTTCATCAAATTTTCTTTTATTTTTTAATTTATCTTTATATTCAAAAGGAAAATATCTCACACCTCTACCAATTAATTGCTTTTCTGAGGTTGTTGCACTTCCGGCTTTTCGTTTTCCTGTTTTTGTTTTACCCTCATCTCGCCCTTCATACAATCTGACAATATCAAAAAGATTTAAAACATCCCAACCTTCTGTCAATCTCTTAACTGTGAAAATAGCTCTGATATGATTATTCTTATCTTCCAAACTGTTAAGTAGTTTTTCCTGTTCTTCTGTAGTTTTTTCTGTTTTTGTCTTGTTTGTTTTTGAATTTGTAATAATTACATTTTTTTCTTTGAAACTTTGTTTTATCCAATTAGCTATTTCACCGGGATTTATATTTTCTTCTTTAATAAAATTCAAAACTTTTTCCGTTCTCGATTTTCCCATTTCAAAAAGTTTCGGTTGTTGCGATTCATATATTTTATCTGTAATAGTTTTAAGAAACTCAAAATCACTGCTTGAAATATTATCAATCCAATCTAAAAATTCTTCATAGTCGGCTTTTGATTCTACAATTGTTTTGCTTCTAAATAAAATTACAGGTTTAAAATTTGGTATTCCATTTTTAAGTGCAATTTTATGTCTGTACCACTGAAAAAGTAATGCCTGCAAAACTCTCTCTTTTTTATTCAATGTTGAAGAAATTAGATTTATCTCTTTTGTATAGCCGGCACTTAAAAATTTTTTCAATCCAAATTTATAAATAGTTTTATCTTCATATTTTTTCTCAACAAATTCATTCTGCGGAATTGTTGCCGTAAATTCTAAAAGAACATTTTTGTTTTCATCTGAATTGCCGTTTTTATTTAAGATCAATTCTATAACTGTATGCTCCCAACCCTTTCTTTCAACTTCTTTTTCACTTGCATTATTTTTTAATTCGCTCTTAAAATCAAGTTCCTCTTGGTCGCCTTTTTTGTTTTTTGTGTCTGCATTTAAGTGATGTCCTTCATCTGCGAGCATAACAATATTTTTTTTATGCAGATCATCTAAAGTTGTTTTGTTTTCTCTTTCCAAATGAATATCATTATAAAGCTTCTGAATTGTTGTGAATTTTATCTCTATATTCTGCGGATTATCAGAAAATGTTTCTACTTTTTTAATATCCACCGTTTTATCATCAATAACAATTTTTTCTTTAAATAAATATTTTGTATGAGTATTATCTAAAAAATTATTTTCGGTTTTATCGACGATATTGTTTTGATTTACAAAGAATATAAAATGCCTGTATCCTTGTTTGTAATAATATAAAATTGTCGCAGCCATTAAAAGTGTTTTACCTGTTCCGGTTGCCATGTTAAACATCAGATGAGTTGGTTCATTTGGATTTTTTATTTCTTTGATCTTTTGGTAAATTAATAAATTCTCAAAAGCATTATTTTGCCAATCGAAAAAATTATATTTTAAATTATCCGTAATATATTCGGGAATCGCCTGTTTAGAAATCCCATAATCAAATGCTTGTTCTTTTAATGTGCTGCTTAAATCTTTTTGTGTTTGGTATTTCATTTGTTTTGTAATTTTATCCTAAATTATTTCATAATTTTCTTTTTTAATTTTTTCGTGTGTTTTTTCCGCTCCAGAGCCAATAATAACCATTTTCCCGACGCCGGCAAAATGGTCGGAGATCTCCTGTTTTGATGTTTCACAAGCAGTTTTTGCTTTACTGATAACATTTTTAAAATTATCCCATTTGTCATATCCCAAAAGATGTTGCAATTCTCTAGCAAGCCAAAACTCAACCCCTTCTTCTGTTGTATTAGAAAAATTCTCAAAATTCCCCGTTAGTTTATATATTAATTCTTTTTTCATATTTTTTTATCTTTATTAGTTTTTAGTTATTATAAAGAAAATTGTTTTCTGTTATTCACTTTTGGTCATTATTATTTTTTATTAAGTTTTTAATATCTGCCTTCTTTTTGAACTATTAAGTATTGCTTAATAACTGAATTATTAATCTCGTTGTCATCAGTTAGTTTTTTTATATGCTGATTGATAGCAGACACAGAAACCCCATAAAGCTCAGCCATCATCTTTTGAGTCATCCATATATTTTCATTTTCTTGTGTTTTTCCCTCCATTGCACCATGTTGAGTGGTATGGCGGAAATTCCGCCGAACCAGTTTCTCTTCTAATTCTCCTTCTAAAAATATATTTTGAATGTGCTCACCAATAGTTCGACGAGCTTTTCCAAAAAGTTCTGCCATTTGATATTGTGTAAGCCAAACAGTTTCATTTTCCATTACCACATTTACAGATATTTTTTCATCTGCTGTTTTGAATATGATGATTTCGCTACTTTTCTTCTTATTTTCTGCCATAATCATTTCTCACTTTTATAAAACTCTTCTGTCAATTTTTTATCTTCTTTTTTCATTTCTAATCTTATGAAATTCCATAAGATTAAAATTCGGATTATACATTTGTTCCCACGAACTCATAAAATCTGCTGTAAATTTTGTGGTTAGCCAATTTGCGATAACAATTCCAGTTTCTATACTTTTCCACTTCGCCATATCAGTAAGTGATATAAAATCATCATTGTTTTGTTGAGTTTTTACACCAATTTTTAAATCTTCTATTCGTAACGATTTGATTTTTTTATTATCCGCCATAATCATTTCTCACTGTTATAAAATAAATTTGTCAACTTCTGATCTTCTTTTTTTATCCCAAACTTCTTATCCGCCATCTCCGTTTTCTGAACATACATCTGATTATTATCAAGCATTGCAATAAACATCTTCTTCTGTTCGTCTAAACTCAATTTCTTAAAATTATCTTCTTTAACAACTTTTTCTGTAAATTCTTTAATCTTAAGATTGTAATTCAGAAAATACTTCTCATACATCTCATCAAAAAACTTTTCTAACTCTTTTAAACTTTTTGCTTTTTGTATCTTCTCTTTTGCAGTTTCGTTCCATTTGGCAAGTTCGAAGTAGATAAAATCTCCGCCGCCTTCCCAGTTTACCGATTTGCTTATTCCACCTTGTTCGCCATCAATTACTTTTTTCATTCTTTCACAAGCGATATCTTCAACATAATCCATCTGTTCTATTCCAATATATTGCCTGCCCATTTTGTGAGCGACGGCACAAGTTGTTCCACTTCCGAGATGATAGTCGAGGACTATGTCTCCTTTTTCTGTGCTCATTTCAGTAATTCTTTGTAAAAGTTTTTCTGGTTTTTGCCCATTTAATCCAAATTGTATGTCGCTTTGTCTATTTATATTTCCAATATTTACCCAAAAATTATCTATTTGTTTTCCTATTTTTTGCCTTTCTTTAAGATAATATTTTTCTCTTATAGTATTTCCATTTTTGTATAGTCTATTATCATTTTCTAATGCTTTTAGTTTTTCTTTCCTCATTCTCCAACCTTT
>JAYEOX010000034.1:0-4990 GCA_034723415.1 Fidelibacterota bacterium
TTTACAAAAAAGAGGCAACTTAAAAAATCCCGGCAAATTGATCGGTTATGTAATTGCTATAATAGGAATTCTTTTCTCAGCGAATTATTATTATGACCATAATAATGTGATGGGAACCGTATGCCTAATTGTGGCAATTGCAGTTGGTGTTGCAACCGGTAAATACATTAAATCTAAAGAAATAAAAGAGGTGGTGTAATGAGTGGAGCTGCTATTATCACAATGATTTTAGGATTTGTCTTTTTTATAAGCGGGATTGTTTACGGCTTATTGAAAATGAAAGAAAAATAAATCAAATTAAAATCGATAGAATTTTTGAAGAGGGCTTTTATAAGTCCTCTTCTTATTTTATTCCAATTTTTAGACAATTCACGAGAATTGATTTTTACTTTATCTAAATTTATATAAATTACATTCTGTAATAAAAATTACTAAATGTTAAACTTGTTTAGAAAGCACACCGAAATTAAAAATATTAGAAACTTTGTTATTTTTGACTGAATAAAAAATTAGATATTAATTAATAAATTAAAAAACATTTGACAAAGGCAAAAAAATGTATTATGTTACTATGTGTAGAAACAAGGGGGCGTATATGATCAACAAACAATTAGTGAAAATATTTACAGAAATAGAGAATGAAAAAACCATGGAGAAATTTTTTAAAGAGATATTTACATCAAGAGAATTGGATGATCTGTCATTGCGATGGCGGCTCCTATCCGAGCTGCATAAAAATAAAACACAAAGATCAATCGCGAAAAAATATCATATTAGTTTATGTAAAATTACTCGTGGTTCAAAAATATTGAAGAAGAAAAATTCAATAACGAAAAAAATATTAGATAACATATAAAACAATAAAAGGGGAAAAGAGAAATGAAACAGAAAATGATAACACTTTCACAAGAAGAGATGCCGAGACAATGGTATAATATTCTATCGGATATGAAATTAAATCCGCCGTTAGGGAAAGATGGGAATCCGATTGGACCGGAGGCATTAGCAAAAGTATTTCCAATGAACTTAATTGAGCAAGAAGTAAGCACAAAAAGATGGATTGATATTCCGGAAGAAATTCTAGAAGTGCTTTCAATTTGGAGGCCATCACCAATTACTCGTGCATACAATCTTGAAAAAGCATTAGATACACCTGCAAAGATTTATATTAAAAATGAAAATGTAAGTCCGGCAGGAAGTCATAAACCAAATACAGCAGTTGCTCAAGCATATTATAATAAAGAAGCCGGTATTAAAAAAATAACAACAGAAACAGGAGCCGGACAATGGGGAAGTGCTTTGGCATTTGCTACTCAGCAATTCGGAATTGGTTTGGAAGTATTTATGGTACGAGTAAGTTTTGATCAAAAGCCATACAGAAAAGCAATGATGAATGTGTGGGGAGCGAAATGTTTTTCAAGTCCAAGTAATGAAACAGAATTTGGAAGAAAAATCCTAAAAGAAATGCCGGACACACCGGGAAGTTTGGGAATTGCAATTAGTGAAGCGATAGAAAGAACAATAAGCGATCCCAAAGGTGAAACTCGCTATGCGCTTGGAAGTGTATTAAATCATGTAATGTTACATCAAACAATAATTGGATTGGAAGCAAAAAAACAATTAGCGAAAGTTAATGAATATCCCGATGTAATAATTGGTTGCGCCGGTGGAGGAAGCAATTTCGCGGGATTGTCATTCCCTTATATTAGTGATAAGATGAATGGAAAGGAAATAGATATTTATGCTGTTGAACCAACTGCCTGCCCTACACTTACTAAAGCACCATTTGCCTATGATTTTGGAGATGTGAAAGGATTTACACCACTACTTGCTATGTATAGCTTGGGACATAATTTTATTCCACCACCAGTCCATGCAGGTGGATTAAGATATCATGGAATGGCACCTACTGTTAGTCAATTAGTTGTAAATGGACTTATAACTCCGGACTCAATCGGCCAGTTGGAAACATTTGAAGCGGGAGTTTTATTTGCTCGCACTGAGGGAATAATTCCGGCACCGGAGACAAATCATGCTATTGCAAAAGTTATAAGAGAAGCAAAAAAAGCAAAAGAAGAAGGAAAGGAAAAAACGATATTATTTAATTTTAGCGGTCACGGATTGTTAGATCTCAGCGCTTATGAGAATTATCTAAACAGTAATTTAAAATATTTTGAATTATCTGATAAAGAAATAGAAAAATCAAAAGAAATATTAAAACAATTTCCCAAACCGGCAACCAAATTATAATTGTTAAATTAGAAAATCCCCTAAAATTAATTAGGGGATTTTTTTATGAATGATTATTATGCCCGGAGCGAGATTTGAACTCGCATTCTCTAATGAGAACTAGACCCTGAACCTAGCGTGTATGCCAATTTCACCACCCGGGCTAAAATGTGAATTTCAGGTTGCGGAAAAATTACTGATTCCTTTTTTAGTTCTCACCGATGTTGTCATATTCTTTGTTATATTTTTTAATAGTCGTTTTTTCGGTAACGATCTTTTTTACAAGTTCATTGACATCATCGTTTTTTGAAAAGGTATAATTTTTATTATCATGGATTTCATCAAATATCTTTTCACCCAATTCAGAAAACAATTTTTCCAAATTTCTTTTCTCTTGAAAAAGATTATATTTGACACGACCCTTTTCTTTTACGATCGTAGCTTTTTCACCAGCAGTTTTTGCCATTTCCTGAAATTTTGGTTTACGCTTTGTCCACCAATTACCCAAACCCTTTTTTACATCATCAAATTTTTCAGACACTTTGCCTTCTTTTTTCTTTTGGTTTTCAGATGTTTTTCTTTCTGATTTTTTTTCTTCTTCAGTCATTGTTATTCCTCCTTTAATAATTTGCACACTTATATATTAATAATATATGTAATAAATATTACAAAGCAAAGATTTTATGCAGAAAATGTATCAGACATTTTGATTCTTAAATTTAAATTATTAAATTACTATAGAAAATTTGTAATTTAAATAAAGAGATATTAATGGACAATTTTTATAATGAGTTTGACAAAGAAACATTGGGAAGTAGAAAAAAAGAAAATTTCCGCAGTGTGTTCCAAGTGGATAGAGATAGAATACTTTATAGCGAAGCATTTCGCAGGTTACAGAATAAGACACAAGTTTTTTCAAGTGGTGAATATGATTTTTATAGAACTCGATTAACGCATTCGCTTGAAGTTTCGCAAATCGGTCAATCAATAACAAATTATCTTAATCAAAATTTTTTCAAAGAAAAAGCAATTGACAGCGATTTAGTTGAAGGTATTTGTCTTGCACACGATATGGGAAATCCACCATTTGGTCATCCGGGTGAAGCGGTTTTAAATGCACTTATGCAGGAAGCAGGTGGATTTGAGGGGAACGCCCAAACATTAAAAATCATTACTGAACAAATCCAAGATACCCATGATGATATGAGTGGAATGAAACCAAGCCGAGCTTTTCTAGATGGAATTATTAAATATAAAAAATTAAGAAGTGAAAATCCGAATTCTAAAAAATTTCTTTATGATAATCAAAAAAAATATTTGGGATTCATTTCACCTGATAAAACAATTTATCCTGAACGAAGTTTAGAATGTCAAATAATGAATTGGTCAGATGATGTCGCTTATGGATTACACGATCTTATCGATGGTTATCTTGCCGATTTTATAAATCAGAGGAATATTTTTAAATGGGCGGCTAATAATAAGTTGGATAGAGACGAACAGCATTACATTGACATAATAATTAAAAATCTCGATTATAGAGCAGATTTTGAAAGATTTATTGCAAAAAAAACCGGTGTTTGTATTGAGAATGTGGATTTAAAAACTACAAATCATCCATTAGCAAAAACAACTAATCGCTATAAATATTGTTTGCAGATTGATGATCAAATTGAGAAAGAAATAAATTTATATAAACGAATTTCAACAGATATAATTTTCCATTCACCTCAACTTGAACAATTAGAATTTAAAGAAACATATATTTTGAAACAACTTTTTAATGTGTTTATTTTGCAAGATGAAAATGGTTTTAAGGTTGATACAAGAATTTTACCCGATAAACTCAGAATAAAAATTGATCAGGCGAAAAGGGGCAATTTTGAAACGAATGCTCGAATTATTTGTGACTATCTATCAGAACAGACCGATCCTTCGTTGATTAGAATGTATAAAAGATTATTTGATCCGGATTTTGGATCTTTCTCGGATATATTGAAATAGAAAGTTTCACGCAAAGAACAAAAAAGCAATTCTCGCAAAGACGCAAAGGGAAAATGAAAGAAAAATATAGCCACGAAAATCACGAAAAAAAGAAATTATATTAAAATGAAAAAACAAAAATTATTACAAATATTTTCTCCCGGATTAATGAAATATAAAATCGCTTGGGATAAACAAAAATATTTTCATGCAGAACGCGTAAAAAATATGATTCCCGATACACTTATGCTTTTAGAACATCCAAATGTTTATACATTGGGTAGACATGGCAATGATTCAAATATTATTGGGAATAAAGATTTTCTAAAAAAACATAAAATTGAAATTTATAATATCGAACGAGGCGGTGATGTTACATTCCACGGGCCGGGTCAAATTGTCGGTTATCCGATTTTTAATATAAGACAGATGGGCATCAGGCCGAAAGAATTAGTTGAAAAGATAGAAAATATTATAATTGAATTGTTAAGTGATTATAATATTGAGGCAAAAATAATTAATAAATTGCCCGGAGTTTGGGTTGGAGATGAAAAAATTGCAGCGATTGGAATGAGAATTATTGATCATGTTGCTTTGCATGGTTTTGCTTTAAATGTGAATACAAATTTGAAATTGTTTAATGGAATTGTCCCTTGTGGGATTCAAGATAAGGGTGTTACATCAATTAAAAAAATATCAGGCAAAGAACAAAATATAGAATTAATGAAAACTCAGATTATTAAACTATTTAAAAAATGGTTTGGGTTTGATGATGTTG
>JAYEOX010000035.1:0-19820 GCA_034723415.1 Fidelibacterota bacterium
AAAGATAATTGGAGAAAGGTATAAGAATGCAACTGTAAATTATTTGACTAAAAGTAAATTTCGGTCTCTTGTAGAATTCCATCCGACTGTCAGTAATATAATAAATCTTGAAGAGCATTCTTCATTAACTCAATTGAGAAATTCAATTAAAAAGTCAGAATATGATCTAATTATTGATCTTCATAATTCTATGAGAAGTAAATTAATTACTTTTGGTTTGAAAAATGTAAAAAGATATAAAAAACATAAAATTCAGCGATATTTTTTAACAAAATTCAAAATACGAATTGGTGAATTTCTCCATGTTACACAAAAATATTTAGAAGCGATCAATGTAAAAGAGAAGATTAATTCATTTAAAATATTTTTACCGCCGGATGAAAAAATCAGAGATAATTTAAGAGATAAATTCCAGCAATTGAAAAAGAGTAAATCTATTTTGGGAATTTCAGTTGGTGCATCGAAGCCATCAAAAATGTTTCCAATCCATAAATTAATTGATATAATAAATTCTGTCGGTTCAAATTTTGATGAAATTGTATTTTTGGGAAATGGTGAATTGGAAAATGAATTAACAAAAACCATCGCAGATAGGATCAATTTTAAATCCATAAATTTATGTTCCCAACTTACAATTTCAGAATTGATGTTATTCGTAAATGAATTGACAGTTTTTATTGGGAATGATTCGGGGATTGCTCACATTTCAGCCGGAACCGGAGTAAATACAATTGCATTTTTTGGTCAAACAGTTCCGGAATATGGATTTACACCAATCGGAAATGTTGAAATTATTGAACCGGAAGAAGAATTATCCTGTCGCCCATGTGGACATCTTGGACATGACAAGTGCCCCAAAAAACACCACTATTGTATGGAAACAATGTCATCAGAAAAAATTGTAAATAAAATTAAGAAGTTTAATTTATGAGTAAAAGTATCTCTCGCACATTTCGGCTACGCTCAATGCACAAAGATATTAAGTCGCAAAGAAATATAAAGAATGGTTCTCGCAAAGTCGCAAAGTCGCAAAGAAATATAAAAAATGATTCTCACCAAGTCGCAAAATCGCAAAGAATTAAGAATAACACATTTTGGGTTATATTTTATAATATTTTAGTAATATTAATTTATCCGATAATTATTTTAGTAAGTTTTTTTAATTCCAAAATTAGAGCAGGAGTGAGGGGAAGAAAAATAACTCTTAAGAAATTGACAAATTGGAGAAAAAATATTGATGACAAAGATTCAATAATTATGGTAAATTGCTCATCACTCGGAGAATATGAACAGGCGAAACCTGTAATTGAAAAAATAAAAGCAGAAAATCCTAAGATCAAAATAGCTCTCTCATTTTTTTCACCAAGCGGATATGAGAATTTCAAGTATAATAATTTAGTTGATATAGTATATTATTTACCTTTTGATCTCTATTGGAAAATGTCAAAGTTAATTAATATAATGAATCCTATAGCAATAATAGACACAAGCTATGATATTTGGCCAAATTTACTCTTTAATGCTAATAAGAAGGGAATTACACACTATTTAATTTCGGCACGATTAAAAGAGAATACTTCAAAATTGAAACCAATATTTAGAAACTTTTTCAGGGTTTTATTTAGTTATTATAAAAGAATATTTACTGTTTCCAAGAATGATTATGAATTGTTCGGTTCACTATTAAGATCTTTATCAAGAGTAACAAATATTGGCGACACTCGTTTTGATAATGTAGAAAAAAGATACCAGAAATATAAAGATACAGAACTTTTACCGACTCACTGGAAAAATGAACAGGTCTTTATTTTTGGTTCAACACATAGTGAAGATTATGATAAAATAATGCCGGCGATCAAATTATTACAAAATAAATATAAAAATTTACATTTCGTTGTTGCTCCACACGATCCTGAAGAAAATATTTATTTGATGTTCAAAGAAGAATTGAGTAGTTTGGAGAAATTGTCTAAAATATCAAGTGAATCAGAAGTAAAAAATATTTATGTGGATACAATTGGCGATCTGGCGAAATTGTATTTTTCATCTGATTTTGCTTATGTCGGTGGTGGTTTTGGAAACGATGGACTGCATAATGTAATGGAACCGGCTGTTTGCGGAATTCCAATTTTTATCGGTCCAAACAATTCCAATTCTATTGAGGCGTCAGAATTGATCAAAAAAGGAGTGATTTTTGAATTTAATTCGTCAGCACAATTAGTAAATATAGTTAATTCATTAATAAACAATTCTGATAATTATAAAAACATTTCCAAAAAGGCGAGAGAATATATAATTCGATCGGTTGGTGCATCAGAAAAAATAATAGAATATTTGAGAAATGATAAAATTATCTAATATAAAAGTGTCGAGAAAATATTTTGAACTGAATATTGAAAAATTCTCAATTGAAGATGGTAAAAGCATATTACTTCTTGGGAGCTCAGGATGTGGCAAAACGACTTTATTAAAATTATTAGCCGGATTTGTTGAGAAATATGAAGGGAATGTTCATTTTGAAGATGTGGCTCAAACTAGCCCCATAATGTTACAAAATCCTATTGATCAGATGATAACTCCGACAGTGGAAACAGAACTAAAATTTCCATTAGTGAATGAAAATATAGAAGATGAAAAAATTGAAGAAAAGGTCAAAGATATTGCAAATTATTTTGGAATTGAAAAATTATTTAAAAGTAATTTAAGAGAATTATCGTTTGGCGAGCTGCAAAAAGTAATGTTAGCAGCAACTTTTTTAGTGAATGCAAATTATTATTTTTTAGATGAACCAACAAGTCATTTGGATTTTAAATCGATAAAAATATTATATAATTATATTGATAAAATTGTAAATGAAGGGAAAACTGTAATAATTGCAAGTCAAAATTTTGATGAATATTCTTTTACAGATAAAACGATAATAATGAATGATGGAAAGATAGTTGAATATATGGACAGTTGCAATATTGATGATAATAAAGACAAGATTAGTGAATATGGATTAAGGTCTGCAGATAATGGAATTGTTAAAATAATGTTAGAGGATAAAACATAAAAGACATATAATAGAATGCTTTGCATAACTAAACCAAATAATAAAAATGTTTAGAAGTTTAGTGGTTTAGTGGTTTAGAAGGTTAGTGGTTTAGTAGTTTAGAAGGTTAGAAATGATCATAATTAACAATAAATTATAAAATGAAAGTGTATTTGTTATGTTAATCAAAGGTTTCTAATAAAATATAAGAGGGATAAAACAAAAACTTAAATGAACTTATAATCCTTATATGGTTCAAAAATAATGAAAATATTACCATTCAAATACGAAATAAATAAAAATAAAACATTCATAAATGAAAAGATCATTGATATTTCACCGTATTCTTGTATTGGAATTATTGGTAAAATCGGCAGTGGGAAAAGTACATTGATAAAATTATTTGTAGATTATGAATTGCAAAATGTAGGTGCTTATGATAATTATAATTTTTCTGCATACCTATCACAAGATCTAACTCGTTTATTTGTTGGCAATACACTTGAAACGATAATAAATCTATATGAGAATAAGAGTCATGAAATTGGAAAACATTTTGATAAAGAATTATTTTTAAAATATATTGATAAATTAGAATTAAAAATAGATGATAAGTATAATAGACGATTAATTGATTTTTCTGTGGGAGAGGCGCAGCGAATTGCGATTGCGTTAACTTCCGCAACGGTTTCGAAAATAGTTGTTTTTGATGAACCGACAACTGCACTAAACAATCATTATTTAAATATTTTTTATTCTATAGTTGATGAAATTAAAAAGAGATCAAAAGTATTTATAATCTCGCATAATTTTTTAGATATTATAAAAACCAGTGAATATATTTTATTTATTGATGAGTTACAGATAAAAGATGACTTTTTTATTGAACAAATTATTGCAAAAGACAAAATAATGAGTTATTTTTCGTTCTATGAAAAATATAAAATGAAAATGAAAGGAACTGAAAAAAGTGGTAAAAAAAATAACAAAACAGAGCATTAAAAAAAGAAGAGACATAATAAAAGGGAAATTAGATCCCAAAAAAGTTGATTCGCACATATTTTTTACTTTGGCAAATATTATCAGTTTGATCAGAGCATTTCTGACATTACCGATTGTCTATTATTTTTATCAAGACAATATAAAAGTGGCAGTAATATTACTGAGTATAGCAGTAATAACTGATTGGTTAGATGGTTATGCTGCCAGACACGCTGAATCTGTAACAACTTACGGAAAAGCGTTGGATCCGTTGGCTGATAAATTAGTAGGAATGGGTGTTTTGGCGATTATGGTAGTTAAAATGGATTTCCCAATTTGGTTTATTGGAACTTTGGCAGTTAGAGATTTTTCGATAATTATTTTAGCAATGATCTTACATAATTCAAGGGGAATTGTTAAAGGAGCGAATATCTTAGGAAAAATATTCCTATTTGTAAGTACAGTTATGGGATTCGCTTGGATCTATAATTATGTTAAACCATTTCCATATCCATATCACATTTATTTACTTTTTACAGCAACCGGTATGATGTTAATTAGTTGGATATATTATTTTGTTGAATTGATTAACTTGATAAGAAAATTACCTTATCAGCCGGTAATTGAGCGAGAAAAAATAGATAAAAAAGATAAAGGAATAGAGAATAAATTTTATTCCGGATTGAAAAAAACAAGAGATAAATTTAAGAATGGTTTGTTTTCACTCTTTGGAGACGGTTTAAAAATTGACAATAAATTTTTAGATGAAATTGAAGCATTTTTGTATCAATCCGATATCGGAGCGAATATTACAGAAAAGTTGTTAGATGATATAAAAACAGCATCAAAAAAAGATAAAATAAATGATTTTAAAGATATTAAAACAATCTTTTATGATAAATTTAGCGAATTATTTAAAGAAGATGATATTAAAGTAAATATTGAAAAGAACAAACCTTTTGTAATTCTCGTAACCGGTGTAAATGGTTCCGGCAAGACGACTTCAATTGGAAAGTTAGCGAATTATTATTCACAAAAAGGGAAGAAGGTATTGATAGTTGCAGGTGATACATATAGAGCTGCAGCCGTTGAACAATTAGATGAATGGGCAAAAAGATCAAAAGTTGATATTATAAAAAATTTGGAAGCCAATAATCCTTCAGGAATTATTTTTGATGGAATAAGTGCCGGTATTTCAAGGAAATCAGATGTTATTATTGTTGATACTGCAGGGCGATTACATAATAAAAAACATCTTATGGAAGAATTGATAAAGATTGAACGAGTGATAAAAAAGGTAATTCCTGATGCTCCACACGAGTCGTTGCTTGTAATTGATGGAACGATTGGACAAAATAGTTTAATTCAAGCAAAAGAGTTTATGAACAGTATCCCAATAACCGGATTAATTATGACGAAATTAGATGGTACCGCTAAGGGAGGAATTTTAATAGCAATTAAAGATGAATTAAATATTCCGGTAAAATTTATTGGGCTTGGTGAAAAGATTGAAGATCTGCTTCCATTTTCTTCCGAATATTATATTGAATCGCTGTTTGGAAAATAATAACCACTAAATACACAAAGATGGCACAACGAACACAAAGAATAATTATTAATGTAGAAAGTGGATAAAAAAATGTAACTTGGAGATCTTTGTAAAAATTTAATGAATGTTGTGATAAAAGAATTCAAAATATGAGAAAAATAAATATAATTAATTTAGGGTGTTCAAAAAATTTAGTTGATAGTGAAATTGTCAAAGGCGGATTGATAGACAACGATTTTCAATATGTGAATGATATAGAAAAAGCTGAAATAGTAATTGTTAATACTTGTGGATTTATACTTTCGGCAAGAGAAGAATCAATCGATACGATTTTGGAAATTGTTAAAATGAAACAGGAAAATAAACTGAAAAAAGTAATTGTAATGGGTTGTTTGTCAGATAGGTTTGAACAGGAATTGAGTAAGGAAATTCCGGAAGTTGACAAATATTTTGGTGCAAATCAAATGTCTGAAGTAATAAATTATTTATCTTCAGATAATAAAAAATACGATCCAATTTATAACAGAAGTTTAATGACGAAACCACATTATGCGTTTTTGAAAATATCTGAAGGTTGTAGTAATAATTGTTCTTTTTGTTCGATTCCGATAATGCGAGGAAAACAAATAAGTCGTCCACTTAATGAAATTATTGAAGAGGCAAACTATTTAGTCGAGAAAAAGCACATTAAAGAGCTGATAGTAATTGCACAAGATACAACTACTTATGGCTATGACTTAAATGAAAATATTAGATTATTTGATGTATTAAAAGAGTTAGATAAGATCTCAAAAGTAAAATGGATACGACTTCATTATACTCATCCTGATCATTTTGATGAGAGAATAATTGAGCTGATTTCAAAAGCAAAACGGATTATTCCTTATATTGATATACCTTTTCAACATGTAAATGAAGAGATCTTAAGAAAGATGAATCGCAGAGGAAATGCTAATAAATTTACAAAATTGGTAAATAAATTAAGAAATAGAATACCAAAACTTATTTTACGAACAACATTTATTGTAGGATTCCCGGGTGAGACAAAAGGACAATTTTCAGAATTATATAATTTTATAAATGATGTTAAATTTGAGAGATTGGGAGTTTTTAAATATAGCGAAGAACAAGATACAGCAGCAGAAAAATTTGAAGACGATATCTCGGAAAAGATCAAAGAAGAAAGGTTAAATAAAATAATGAAATTGCAACAGAAAATTTCGTTAGAATTGAATAAAAAATTAGTTGGAACAACACAAAATGTTTTAATTGATGAATATGATGAAAATTCAAAAGTCGCTTATGGTAGAACATATATGGATTCACCGGAAATTGATAATTCAGTTATTATCGAAGAAAAATTAAACGAAGGTAAATTCTATAAAATAAAAATAAATGATTATATGGAATATGATCTGTTCGGTGAAAAGATTCTAAAAATTAAATAAATTATTTCAAACTATGAATAATCAAACCACTTCTTAACTTTGGTTCAAACCAAGTTGATTTTGGAGGCATTAATTTTTCTGCATCTGCAATTGACATTAACTGTTCGATTGAGGTAGGATAGAGCGCAAAGGCAACTTTCATTTTACCCGAATTTACATTTCTTTCCAATTCTTTTAATCCTCTAATTCCGCCAATAAAGTCAATTCTTTCATCTTTTCTAGGATCACCTATATTTAATATTGGTGTTAATAAATTATCAGATAAAATTGAAATGTCTAAATTCTTAACTACATCATCTTTGTTAAAAGAATCAGGTTTCGCAATTAATTTATACCATTTTCCATTTAAATACATTCCAAAAGTATAAGGAGAATTTGGCTTTGCTTCTTTTATAGAAATTGGACCGTTAATTTTGAAATTGCTTTTAATTGAATTAATGAATTCTGATTCTGAAAGTCCATTTAAGTCTTTTACTACACGATTATAATCCAATATTTTTAATTGATTGTGTGGAAATAATACAGTTAAAAACCAATTATATTCTTCCTTGCCGGTATGATTTTCATTTTCTTCTGCAAGTAATTCGCTTACCATTGCTGCAGATTTTGTTCTGTGATGTCCGTCAGCAACATAAGTATAATTCATTTTTTCAAATAATTTTATTAACTGATTTGTTGTATTATGATCATCAATTTTCCAAAATGTGTGTTGAATTTTGTCTTCTGAAATAAAATCATATTCAGGTTTTGTTTTTGCAACATCTGCAACAATTTTATCAATTGCTTCGTTAGCTTTGTAAGTTAAAAATACCGGCCCTGTATTTGCATTTGTATATTTCACATGATTTATTCTATCTTTTTCTTTTAATTCGCGTGTCAGTTCGTGAATTTTAATTTTTTTATTTAGATAATCATTTACATTTGACACAGTTACTAAACCGTATTGTTCATGTTCACCCATTTTTTGCTTATAAATGTATAAACATTCTTTCTCATCTTGAATTAACCAATTATTATTGATCATTTTTTCTAAATTGTCTGATGCTTTTTCATATACTTTAAGATCGTAAGGATCTGTATTTTTGGGAAGATCTATTTCTGATTTTACAACATGAAGGAATGAGTATTTATTGTTTTCTGCTAATTTTTCAGCTTCTTTTGAATTTAAAACATCATATGGAAATGAAGCTATTTTTTTTTCAAGCCCCAGCTTTGGACGAATGCCCTTAAACCTCTTTATTTGCATTATATGACTCCTTTATTTTATTTACTCTTATTATAAAGTTAATCAATTATAATTTTATTTACAATGATATTTAGAATTATTTTACATAAAAATTATTTGTAATAAAAAAAAGGCAACCTATATATAAGTTGCCTTTTTTATCTAATTGGAAATGAATGATTAGATAAATTTTACATTATTTCTGATGAATAGAGCATAGTTAACTTTTCTTTCGTCATAATCTCTTAATGCTTTCATCGAAACAACTGCAGTATATTTTTCTCCTTCAAAATCAATGACAATATTACCATATCCACAATTTTTATAAGATTGATCTAAAAGTTGCAATCCGATTAAAAGTGCTTCATCAAATGTTTGATCTTTAGTATCTACATTTACTGTAATTACTTTGCGATCATTGACTTCAGGTTTTACATAGTTTGCATTTAGCATTGATACGTTTAAAATTACAGTTAACATTAGTGTTGCGAATAATTTGATTTTTTTACTTTTTCTTGTTCTCATTTTTTTCTCCTTTTTTTGTTTCTGATTGTTAGACAGGTATAAGTAAATAAAGTTGTCAAAAAAAGAAGAAATTTCTGATTTTCCAAATATCCCTTTTTGTATATCAAACAACAAATTTCAATAGGTTATCACCGGTCGATTTTAAATTTTTATCAAAAATGGATTTAATTTTTTAACAATTTATAAAAAATAATATTTTATAAATACGAGAATCTTAAATTATTTTTTACACTTTCAAGTTATTTGTATTTACTTTCGGCAGTGTTTCAGTTTTTCGCTTAAAATCTTTATATCCCATTAGATTAATGAAAAATAAAAGTGTAGAATAATGAATATGTTTTTTAATTTTTCTAAGAAATTTATGTATTTTTGAACGCTTCTTTTTACGATTTCCAGTTTTGTTTCTATGAGGAAAGGGCTCTTCTGGTATATCTTTATTTAAAAAATTGCATATTTTTTCCCAACCACCATCTTTGATGATATTAATTTCCAAAAAATCATTTGGTCTGTTTTTAAAATATTCTCTAACATCTTTAATATGCTTATTATACACGTTTATGGTATTGGCTTTTTCGGCAGCAATCTGTCCCATTCCTTTACCATAAATCCATTCGTGCATTGGTGATATTGGACGTGGTAATTTGAAATATTTTTCAACGCTAGAAAACCATGATTCTGGTTCGCGATATGTAAAAATGAATTTACAACCTGGTATTAAATGATCTATTTTTTTATAGATAATTGTCCAAGGATTATCTTCTACAGCATCATATCGAGAAAGCATACGATTTACTTTTTCCCATTTATTTTGCAGGATTGGCAAAAGAAGAGAAGGTTTGTTTCCTCCGACTTTATATCCTAGTATTTCTAAAGCTTTTTTTAATGAAGTTGTACCGGTTTTTTGGAAACCGATACAAATGATTTTTTGCGTTTTCATATAATTATTTTTCTATTATGCAATAAGGTCTATTTCTTTAATATAATTATATTTATTTTTCTATTTTTCTAATGCCTTAGCTTGCCTAAAATATTTCATACCTTCTTCATATTTTTGTTGTCCGTTGAGTGCATTAGCCAATCGTTTCAGATATTTTGGATTTGTTGGTTCCATTTCAATTAATTGCCTATAATAAACTTCGGCAGTTATATAATCTTTAAGTTGAAGATATGTATCACCAACTACTAATATTGTTTCTTTATCGTTTGGATCGAAAGCTAAAACATTTTCAAATTGTGATTTGGCTTCTTCTAATTTACCAAGACGAATATATGAAAGGGCTAGGTTAAAATATAGATTTTTTTTGTCTGGATGAATAGTAATTAGGTTCTTATAAACATCAGCAGATTTTTCATATTTTTCCTGTTTGAAAAGAATTTCAGCATAAGCTTGACCAATTTTAAGATTTTCAGGGTCTTTTTCAATAACATTTTTAAATATTGCCAAAGATTCATCTGTTTTCCCAATATTATTTAGAAACAGACCTTTTTTAGTTAGCAGATCAATGTTATTGGGAATAATTTCTAAAGCATTATTTAAAATTTCAATAGCTTTCTCATGATTTTCTTGAAATGAAAAAACAATAGTTGCCTCTTGTAAGTATGCTTTTGGATTATTTGGTTTAAATAATTGAGCTGTTTGAAATTTTTCAATTGAGTTAGCAATAGTTGTTTCTTTATCATCATATTTGTTTTTAACAAGAAAATTGTAATATTTTACACCTTCATTAAAAGCCATACTCCAATAATATTCGTTTAATTTTTCAATATTTGCTTTAAATGTTTTACCTCTTTTAAGTGACTCGTTAAAATACTTATTTACATTTTTGTAATCTTTTGCAGGTCCATATACATCTCTAGCTAATCTAAAAGGTATTTCAGGATTTGTCGGTTCAGATTTCATTGCTTTTAAAAAGAATTCTTCTGCTTTGTCCATTTGTTTTTGTTGAACATACATTTTTGCAGAAGTGAACTCGGGTGTATCACAAGCTGTAAATAAAAATGCAACAGCTATTAACATAATAATTAACATTAAACTTTTTGTTTTCATTTTTTTTCTCCTTTATTTTTAGTAAAATATATTAAAAAAAAGTTATTTATCAAAATATTTAATAATTTTTATTTAATTTTATATAAATGAGAATAAATTTTGTAAAAAATATTAATAAATATGTTTAATTTTCATTTTTTTTATACTTTTAATTGTGTATCTTATTCCGTAAATGTATGGTCAAATACTGTTGACGAAATATTATAAAAATATGAAAAATCATAAAAATTATAACATAAAAAAAATCAAGGAAATATATGTGCGGAATTATTGGAATTAATGATAAGCAGAATGTTACTTCAGAAATTATTCATGGATTAACTGCTTTACAGCATCGTGGTCAGGATTCAGCAGGTATAGTTACTTTTGATGGGAATTTTAAAATAAAGAAAGGTGCCGGTCAAGTCAGTTCTGTTTTCCAAAATGTAGATCTAAATAAAATGCAAGGTAATTGTGGGCTTGGTCATGTTCGTTATGCTACAGTTGGTTCGACGGAAGAAATTGATGCTCAGCCATTTGCAGTAAATTATCCATTTGGTTTAGCTATGGTTCACAATGGTAATGTTATAAATTTCAATTCACTTCGAAAAGAGTTAAATGAAGAGCACAAAAGATTAATTGATACTTCAAATGATGTTGAATTGATTCTATACACTTTTGCTGCAAATTTAGAAAAAAAGGACTTGAAAAATATTTCTGTTGAAAATATTTTTGATACTGTTGAAGCAGTTCAAAGATCTGTTAAAGGCGCATATTCAGTTTTGACTATTATTGCTAATCAGGGTTTTTTAGCTTTTACAGATCCCTATGGAATTAGACCGCTTATCATGGCAAAAAAACATACTAAAAATGGCGTAACTTACGCTTTTGCTTCAGAAACAAGTGTTTTTGATTATCTTGGATATGAAGTGATAAGAGATCTGGAAGCTGGTGAAGCGGTGTTTATTGATAATGATAATAAAATTCATTCGCGTATATTGAAACAAATAAAACCGGCGTTTTGTGTTTTTGAATATATTTATTTTGCTCGTGAAGATTCTATTTTTCATAATCGTTTAGTAGCATCAGAAAGAGTTAAAATGGGGAAAATGTTAGCGAAGAATTTGAAAAAAAGTGGGATAAAACCTGATATAATTATTGATGTTCCAAATTCTGCGTATTTTTTTGCTTCAGGTTTAGCGGAGAAAGCCGGTATTCCCTATAGACGTGGATTAGCAAAAAATAATTTTATTGGCAGAAGTTTTATTACACCTAATCAAAAGAAGAGAGAAAGTGTTGTAAAGCAGAAATTAAATCCTATAAAAGATATTATTAAAAGCCATAAAATAGCAGTTGTAGATGATTCCATTGTTAGAGGAACTACTTCTCGACATTTAGTAAATCTATTAAAAAAATATGGAGCAAAAGAGGTATATTTTATTTCGGCTTCTCCACCAATAAAATTTCCTTGTATTTATGGAATAGATATGTCTGTAAAAAAAGAGATGATAGCAGCAACAAAAAATAAGAAGCAAATAGCAGAATCTATAAATGCAGATGAAGTAATTTATCAATCATTGGAAGATTTGCAAGAGATGTATTCGGATCTTCCGATTTGTGATGCATGCTTTTCAGGAAATTATCCAACTGGAATAACAAAAGATTTATTAGAGCAAATTGAAGCAGAAAAATTAAAATCCGATCGTGTATAGAGAGGTTTAGGAGTTTAGAAGTTTAGGAAAATGAGGAAATATAAAATGAAAAAGGAAAAAATAATTGGCGAAGGGATAACATTTGAAGATGTGTTATTAGTTCCTGCAAAAAGTAAAATATTACCCTCAGAGACAGAATTAAAAACAAAATTAACAGAAAAGATAAAATTGAATATTCCTATAATAAGCGCGGCAATGGATACTATTACGGAGAGTAAATTAGCAATTGCAATTGCTCAAGAAGGCGGAATCGGATTTATTCATAAGAATATGAGTATTAAAGAACAGGCAGATAATGTAAATCAGGTGAAACGCTCAGAAAGTGGAATGATAGTTGATCCCATTACAATTGGTCCGGAAAAATTAGTTAGTGATGCTCTTAAATTAATGAAGAAATATTCTATAAGTGGAATTCCGGTTACACAGAAAAATAAATTGGTGGGAATTATTACAAATAGAGATCTAAGATTTGTCAATGATGTTAACAAACTTGTCAAAGATTATATGACTTCAAAAAAAATAATTACTGTGCCGGTTGGAACTTCACTTAAAGAGGCAATTGTCTCATTACAAAAGTATAGAATAGAAAAATTACCTGTAGTTGATGAAAATAATTATTTAAAAGGATTGATCACTTTTAAAGATATTAGTAAACGAATGAAATATCCAAATGCGATAAAAGATGAATTGGGGCGACTATTAGTAGGAGCAGCTGTTGGTGTTTCCGGTTCATTTTTGGAGCGAGTTGATGAATTGGTAGGAGAAAAGGTTGATGTTATCGCTGTTGACACTGCTCATGGACATTCTAAAAAAGTGATAGATGCGGTAAAAACAATTAAGAAAAAATATCCGAATTTGCAAATAGTAGCTGGAAATATTGCAACTCCGGAAGCAGTAGAAGATCTTGTAAATGCCGGTGCAAACGCTGTTAAAATCGGAATTGGGCCCGGTTCAATTTGTACAACAAGGATAGTTGCTGGTGTTGGAATTCCACAAATAACAGCAATTATGGAAAGTGCAAAAATAGGTAAAAAATTAGGAATTCCAATTATTGCAGATGGTGGAATTAAATATTCCGGAGATGTTATCAAGGCAATTGTTGCCGGTGCCGACACGGTAATGATCGGTTCACTTTTTGGCGGAACAGATGAATCTCCGGGAGAAATCGAGTTATATCAGGGAAGAAGATTCAAAGTATATCGTGGAATGGGTTCTATCGGTGCAATGAATCAAGGAAGCAGTGACAGATATTTTCAAAATGAAAAAACAGATAAAAAATATGTTCCTGAAGGAATTGAGGGGAGAGTTCATTATAAAGGAAAATTATCGGAAGTTTTATATCAACTTATTGGTGGAATACGATCGGGAATGGGTTATACCGGTTGTGAAAATATTGAACAATTGCAAGAAAAAGCAAAATTTATAAAAATAACTAATGCCGGACTTAAAGAGAGTCATGTCCATGATGTTATAATTACAAAAGAATCACCGAATTATTGGGTTAAATAATTAAAAATAAACATGAATAATGAATTAGATAAAATATTAATATTGGATTTTGGTTCACAATACACGCAACTCATTGCTCGTAGAATTCGAGAAATGAATGTTTACTGTGAAATTCACGCTTACAATTTTTCAATTGATGAAATATTAAGATTTTCACCTAAAGGAATAATTTTATCCGGCAGTCCTTTTAGTGTTTTAAGTGAAAATGCACCAATTATGGATGAAAAAATATTTGATATGAATATCCCAATATTAGGAATATGTTATGGGTTGCAATTAATAGCTAAACATTTTAATGGCAAAGTTGAGAAAACTACTAAAAAAGAATATGGGAAAGCGAAACTAATACTTAAACAAGAAAATGAATTGTTTAAGCATGTTTTTGAAGAGCATAATTTTATCAATGTGTGGATGAGTCACGGTGACAAAGTTCTCGCACTGCCAGCTAATTTTGAAGTTATTGCAAAGACATCAAATTCTCCAATTGCAGTTATTAAACATCAAAACAAGTCAATTTATGCACTTCAATTTCATCCGGAAGTAATGCACACGGAAGATAATAATAAAATATTGAATAATTTTGTGATGAGTATCTGTAAAGTAAATGCAAATTGGACAGCAAAGAATTTCATTAATAAAGAATTAAGTACAATTC
The DNA here is from genome assembly GCA_034723415.1 of Fidelibacterota bacterium. Classification (GTDB taxonomy): domain Bacteria; phylum Fidelibacterota; class Fidelibacteria; order Fidelibacterales; family Fidelibacteraceae; genus TCS52. Next base: position 14,665 of record JAYEOX010000035.1, read on the forward strand.
AGAAGATGGTTGGAGGTAAACAAGTTATTTGTGGTCTATCAGGTGGAGTTGATTCTTCTGTTGTTGCATTATTACTTCACAGGGCAATAGGAAATAATTTAACTTGTATATTTGTTAATACCGGATTGCTACGGTTAAATGAAGCGGAAGAAGTAAGAAAAGTATTTAAAGAGAATTATAAGATAAATTTGATCTATGTTAATGCGAAAAAAAGATTTTTAAACGCTTTAAAAGGAGTGGTAAATCCTGAAGTAAAAAGAAAAATAATCGGGAAATTATTTATTGAAATATTTGAAGAAGAGGGAAAGAAAATCGGCGATATTAATTTTCTCGCACAAGGAACTTTGTATCCCGATGTTATCGAATCAATTTCATTCAAAGGTCCCTCTGCGACAATAAAATCTCATCACAATGTTGGTGGTTTGCCTGAAAAAATGAATTTAAAATTAATTGAACCGTTGCGTGAATTATTTAAAGATGAAGTTCGTGAAGTTGGTAAAGAATTGGGCTTGATAGATAAAATATTATATCGACATCCGTTTCCTGGTCCGGGTTTAGCAATTAGAATTATTGGAAAAGTAACAGAAAAGATGTGTGATATGTTGCGAAAAGCAGACAACATTGCTATGACAGAATTCAGGAATAATAATCTTTATGATAAAATATGGCAAGCATTTTGTGTACTGTTACCTGTAAAAACCGTGGGAGTTATGGGAGATGAAAGATCTTATGAGAATGTTATTGCATTAAGAGCAGTTACAAGTACTGATGGAATGACAGCTGATTGGTCAAAAATCCCTTATAATATTTTGGGAATAATTTCCAACCGAATAATTAATGAAGTTGAAGGAATAAATAGAGTTGTTTATGATATAAGTTCAAAACCACCAGCTACAATAGAATGGGAATGAAGAATTAAGAATTAAGAATTAAGAATGAGAGAATGAATAATGAAAAACTACGAAATAGTTGGATGTTGAGAGAAAATAGAAACTTAGAGATAATTACGAATTACGAATTATGAAAAAGAAATGGTCAAAATTAGCACAGAAAGTTCATCAGAATATAATTTTGAACAATTTATTATTTAAAGGTAAAAAAATATTAATTGCTTTTTCCGGTGGACGAGATTCTATTGTTTTATTTAACATTTTATTAGAATTAAAGCCAACTTGGAAATGGAAATTTATTTTAGGACATATTAATCATAGTTTAAGAGTTGATGAAGATGAGAAAGAAACAAATTTCTGTAGAAATATCGCCCAAAAATATAATATTAAGTTGTTAGAAAAAAAAATTGATGTCAAGGAATATGCAAGGGAAAATAGTATTTCAATAGAAGATGCAGCAAGAAAACTGCGTTATGATGTGTTTGATAAATGGATGAATAATAATTCAATCGATTTTTTGGTTACCGGTCACCATCAGAGCGATCAAGCAGAGACAATAATGTACCGTCTTTTAACTGGTTCCGGATTTAATGGATTAAGTGGAATACCTAATAAGCGTGGGAAAATAATCAGACCGATTTTGGATGTTACGAGAGAAGAGATTAATGATTATATTAAGGAAAATAAATTAGATTTTATGGAAGATAGTTCAAATAGTGACAGTAATTTTCAGCGTAATCGGATTAGAAATAAAATTATTCCCTTTATTCAGAAAAATGGTTTTAAGCAAATAGAATCAAATTTAGCGAAGAGTGGTTCATCAATTGTATCTGCAAAAATTGCAATAAATTATTTTATTGACAAGGAATTTGACGATTTAATTAGTAATAAAAATGGAAATTATAAATTCAAAATAAGTGAGATTGAGAGGTTACCAAGTTTTGCAATTGATGAAATATTTAAATTGATATTTAAAAAATTACTAAATATCGAAAAACATATATCTCAAAAGGAAATATTACAGTTAAAATATTTTATTTTTAAATCTGAAACGGGAAGTATTTATAAAGTTGAGAATAATTATCAGTTTATTATTAATAGAGGCAATATTTTAATTTCGAAAAGTGTAGAAGATTATAATAATAAATTAGATATAAATGGGAAACCAATCAAAATAAATGATATAGGGACTATTAATATTAAAAAGGTGAAAAAAATTAAAAGGGAAAAAGATTTAAATTTAAATTGTGAATATTTTAATGTAGATATTGCAGATAATAATTTGTATATTACAAATTGGCAAAATGGTGACAGAATGGTACCATTTGGAATGAAAAAGAGTAAAAAGGTGAGTGATATTTTGACAAATGCAAAGATAGATGTTAATAAAAGAATAAAATATCCTGTAATTTTTGCAGACAATGAAATAGTTTGGATTCCGGGAGTTAAAAGGGCAGAGAAATTTAGAATTAATAATTTCAACGATTTTGCATATGAGATTATTTTTAAGCAAGATAGTAAATAAATATAAGTGTTAAATAAACCAATAAGTGTAATGAAAGAAAAACAATTTATAGTATTTGATTCAGAAAAAAAGAGTAAAATTCCATTCAAATTATATATTAAAGAAAAAACAATTCAGAAAAGAATTAATGAAATAGGTAAAGTAATTTCAAAGGATTTTAAAAATAATAAATTGCCACCTATTTTAATAGGCGTATTAAATGGATGTCTATTTTTTATGTCAGATTTAATGAAAGCGACAACAATAGAAATGGAAATGGATTTTATTAAGGTATCATCATATCGTGGTACTTCATCAACCGGTAATGTACGATTAATAAAAGATATTAGTGCTCAAATAGTGAATAGAGATATTATTATAGTAGAAGATATAATTGATACGGGATTAACAATTAATTTTTTACGAAAACATTTTAATAGTAATTCTCCAGCATCAATAAGTATTATTACATTGCTTTATAAAAAAGAAATAAGTGAGATGGAAATTGAACCAAATTATTATGGATTTATTATTCCGAATAAATTTGTAATTGGTTATGGATTAGATTATAAACAAAAATATCGTAGATTAAGAGATATTTATGTAATAGATGAGGAATATAAAAAAGACAATAATATAAAATAAGTAACAGGTATTAAATGATAGAAAAATATTTTACAAAAGAGAATGATGATAAAGAAAAAAAGAAAAGAATAAGATTTAAACCAAAAAATGATCAAAATTCAAATAAAAATGATCAAAAAAAACCAGATAAGTTAAAAGATTTTGATTTTAAAAAATTTTTAAAAACTCCTACAATATGGATATTTCTAATTATTGCTGTAATACTTTTGGCAAATATGATTGCAAGTAATAATTTTAATGAAGTAGAAATTAGTTATACGCGTTTTCAGGGCTTAGTTAATGATGGAATTGTGCTAAAAGGTGAAATTGAAGGAAATAGATTTCATGGCGAACTAGCACAATCTCAAACAATAATTAAAAATGGAAAGGAATATACTTTTAAAGATTTTGTTGTTACTGTTCCGTTTTTTGATAGTGATATGTTAAAACAATGGGATGAAGTAGGAATTAATTATACTTTTAAAGAAGAAGAAGTTGGAATAAAAGAAATTTTAATAAATATGCTTCCTTGGTTGTTATTAATTGGTGTATGGATATTTATTATGCGTCGTATGCAAAAAAGCGGAGGAGGAGGCTCAAATATATTTTCTTTTGGCAAAAGTCCGGCAAAAAGATTTAATCCTGATATGTCCAAAATTACTTTCAATGATGTTGCCGGGTGTGATGAAGCAAAAACGGAACTAAGTGAAATAATAGATTTTTTAAAAAACCCTGATAAATTTCAAAAATTAGGTGGAAAAATTCCACATGGTGCTATTTTATTGGGTCCTCCCGGAACAGGAAAAACATTGTTAGCAAAAGCAGCAGCAGGTGAAGCGGAAGTTCCATTTTTTAGTATTTCCGGAGCTGATTTTGTTGAAATGTTCGTTGGAGTAGGTGCCAGCAGAGTGAAGGGTTTATTTTCTGAAGCTCAAAAATCATCACCTTGTATTATTTTTATTGACGAAATCGATGCAGTCGGACGACAACGAGGAGCTGGATTGGGTGGTGGCCATGATGAGAGAGAACAGACATTGAATCAATTATTAGTACAAATGGATGGATTTGATTCAGATTCGAGTGTAATTGTAATTGCTGCTACAAATAGACCTGATATATTAGATAAAGCACTCTTGCGTCCTGGTCGTTTTGACAGACAGATAGTTGTAGATATTCCTGATGTAAGAGGCAGAGAAGAGATATTAAAGATTCATACAAAGAATATTAATGTTGCAAAAAATGTAAAATTGAAAACATTAGCAAAAGGAACTCCTGGATTATCTGGTGCCGATTTAGCAAATTTGGTAAATGAAGCAGCATTATTAGCAGCAAGAGAAAATCGTAAAAATGTTATTAATGATGATTTTGAAGAAGCAAAAGATAAGGTTATGATGGGTACCGAAAGAAAATCTATGATAATTAGTGATACAGAAAAGGAACTTACAGCTTATCATGAAACGGGACATGCTTTAGTTGCTGCATTTTCCCCGGAAGCTGACCCAATTCACAAAGTATCTATTGTGCCAAGAGGAAGAGCATTGGGTGTTACACATTTATTGCCTGAAGTTGAGAAACATAATTATACAAGAAAATATTTTATATCTCAACTTGGAGTTTTATTGGGTGGTAGAAGTGCAGAAGAATTGATATTTAATGATGTTACAAATGGTGCCGGTAGTGATTTGGAAACAGCTACAAAATTATCGAGACAAATGGTTTGTGAATGGGGAATGAGTGATAAATTAGGTCCACTGACATTTGGCAAAAAAGATAAAGAAATATTTCTTGGTCGTGAGATGGGGGCAACTGTTGATTATAGTGAAGAAACAGCAAAACTGATTGATGATGAAATTACTAAAATAGTAAAAGTAGCTCATAAAAATGCAAAAGATATTCTAAATAAGAATATTGATTTATTACATAAAATAGCTAAGAAGTTGTTGAAGCAAGAGGTTTTGGATGGTGCAGAATTAATGGCAATAATTAAAAAATCCGGTGTAGATATTAAAAAACAAAGTGAAAAATTAACTTGAATTTTATGAATATGAATTTTACAAAAAAGACATATATAATGGGTGTTCTCAATGTTACTCCTGATTCTTTTAGTGATGGCGGTAAGTATAATTCTGTTGAAAAAG
>JAYEOX010000035.1:19920-21607 GCA_034723415.1 Fidelibacterota bacterium
ACAAAGTGAAAAATTAACTTGAATTTTATGAATATGAATTTTACAAAAAAGACATATATAATGGGTGTTCTCAATGTTACTCCTGATTCTTTTAGTGATGGCGGTAAGTATAATTCTGTTGAAAAAGCAGTTTCAAGAGCAAGAGAAATGATCGATCAAGGTGCTGATATTATAGATGTTGGTGGAGAGTCAACCAGACCAAATTCTTCAAAAGTTTCTGTCGAGGAAGAATTACAAAGAGTTATACCTGTAATTGAAAGAATTAATGAATTTGCTCCTAACATTTCAATTGATTCGAGTAAATCACAAGTAGTTGAAAAAGCAATTGAAGCAGGAGCTTGTATTGTAAATGATATTTATGGGCTTCAAAATGATAAACAAATGGCAAAAGTGATTGCTAAAAATAACTGTCAGATAGTAATAATGCATATTAAAGGTACACCAAAAAATATGCAGAACAATCCAAAATATCATAATATAATTAAAGAAATAATAGAATATTTTCAAAAAAGTATTTTAATTGCTAAAAATGCCGGCATTGATGAAAAAAATATTATTCTTGATCCTGGTATTGGCTTTGGAAAAACAGTGAATGATAATTTAGAAATTATCAAAAATGTTAGTAAATTTAAAAAATATGGATATCCGGTTTTATTAGGTGTATCCAGGAAATCATTTATCGGTAAAATTACAGGTGCCGAAATTAATGATAGATTAGCTGGCAGTATTGCCGCAATCAGTGTTAGTGTTATTAATGGTGTAGATATTGTAAGAGTTCATGATGTTAAAGAAACAAAACAAGCTGTAAAAATATTAGATGGAATTATTGGTAAAGGATGATTGAATTATTTAAAATTGGTTTTATAAGTTTCACTTTATTAGATTTGATCGACATCATTCTTGTTGCTTTTATTTTTTATGTAATTTATTTATTATTTAAAGATTCTCGAGCAAGTCAAATGTTAATCGGAATGATATTGTTGGGTACATTAGGAATAATTGCTCAAGCATTAAATTTAAAAGCATTAGCATGGCTTTTGGGTAGTTTAACTACAGCTTGGGTTATTTTATTTGTAATTGTTTTTCAACCGGAATTACGAAGAATATTACTCTACTTGGGTCAAATTCCATTGATAAAAAATATTGGGGGGAATTCTATTGGAAAATATAAAGAAGAATTAATTTCTACGGTATTTGAATTGCAGGAAAGTAAAACAGGTGCTTTAATAGTTGTTTTAAGAGATAAAGGTTTAAAATCAATTATTGAAAAAGGTATTCCAATTAATGCGGATATTAGTAATCAATTAATATTTTCAATTTTTAATACCTCTTCACCATTACATGATGGTGCTATTATAATATTTAGAGAAAAAATAATAGCAGCAAAATGTATTTTGCCATTAAGTGAAAACATTGATGTTGATCCAACAATAGGAACAAGACATTTGGCTGCTCTTGGATTATCGGAAGAGAGTGATAGTTTTATAATTATTGTATCTGAAGAAACAGGCAAGGTTTCTGTAGCATTCCAAGGAGTAATAAAAAGGGGGTTGGATGAGCCCACTTTAAGAACGGATTTATTAAAATATTTAGCTGGGAGAAATGATTAAAAAAGTTACTTATATATTATTTAGTTTATTAATTGCTACTGAATTGTTTGGCTTTGAATGTAATGTTGAACAAAAAA
>JAYEOX010000036.1:0-1179 GCA_034723415.1 Fidelibacterota bacterium
AATTTCAAATTCTGTAAAAAATGTTTTTATTTATATTAGAAAAATGTTATATTTTCGTTAAATATAAGAGGTGAAAAATGTGTCTGGCAATTCCAACAAAAATAGTCAAAATAAAAGGGAAAAAGGGAACTGTGGATATGGGGGGAGTAAAAAAAGAGATTGGTTTGGATTTTATTCCGGAAGCAAAAATTGGAGATTGGATTCTGTTGCATACCGGATTCGGACTTGAGATCATCTCTGAAAAAGATGCAAAAGAGACAATTGACGCTCTCAATGAAGCATATAAAATAATGCCCGATGAATACTAAAGAATTTCAAAATCCTAAACTAATAAAGAAATTAGTTGAAAAAATAAATAAATATAATAAGCAAATTTCTTTGATGGAAGTTTGCGGTTCACATACGATGGCAATTGGAAGATGGGGAATTCGTGATCTTTTGCCGAAAAATATAAAATTAATTTCCGGTCCGGGCTGCCCTGTCTGTGTGACGCCAATGTCGATTATCGATGCTCTGCTTGATTTGGAAAATGTGACGATTGCAATATTTGGTGATTTGATGAGAGTTCCCGGTGAAAAAGGTTCATTGGAATTAGCAAAAGCAAAAGGACTAGATGTGAAAATTATATATTCACCAATGGATGCTTTAAAACTTGCTGAAAAAAAAGAAACGGTTTTCGTGGGAATTGGTTTTGAAACAACTATTCCCGGAATCGCATACACAATCAAAGAAGCTTATAAAAATAATATTACAAATTATTCTGTATTAACTTCACTAAAGGTAGTCCCACCTGCCTTAGAATTACTTGCTTCAGATAAAGATATAAATTTAAATGGTTTTATTTTACCCGGACATGTGAGTGTTGTTACAGGTGCAAATGCATATAATTTTCTTCCTGAAAAATATAATATTGGTGGAGTTGTTACAGGTTTTGAACCGGCAGATATTCTCGTCAGTATAGATAGATTAATTCAACAAGTAGAAAAAAATAAACCGAAAATTGAAAATGAATATAGCAGAATTGTAACTCCGGAAGGAAATAAACATACTCAAGAAATAATGAAAGAAATTCTCGAAATTGATGATGGAATTTGGCGGGGAATTGGGATAGTACCAAAATCAGAATTAAAGATCAGGAATAAATATTCAAATTATGATGCAGCGAAAAAATATAATATT
>JAYEOX010000036.1:1279-21540 GCA_034723415.1 Fidelibacterota bacterium
AGAAATAATGAAAGAAATTCTCGAAATTGATGATGGAATTTGGCGGGGAATTGGGATAGTACCAAAATCAGAATTAAAGATCAGGAATAAATATTCAAATTATGATGCAGCGAAAAAATATAATATTAAGATTGAATACAAGGAAGATAAAAGCGGTTGCCGATGTGGAGATGTTTTAAAAGGCAATATTATTCCACCGGAATGTCCACTTTTTGGAAATAGCTGTACACCTTCAAATCCTATTGGACCTTGTATGGTTTCTAGTGAGGGAAGTTGTGCTGCTTATTTTAAATACGAAAGGAACAGTTCTCGCAAAGATAATTAAAATTTAAAACTCGCCAAGCATAGCCACGAAAAAACACGAAAAAACACGAAAAAAAAAGTGAAAATAATATGAAAGACAAAATAATCAGAATGGGACACGGAAGCGGAGCCGGACTCACAAGCGAACTTATAAAAGAAGTATTTGTAAAAAACTTCAAATTGCAATCTTTAGAAGATGGGGTTGAAATTGAAAATCGCATAGTTGTTTCCACCGATGCTCATGTTATTAGTCCGCTATTTTTTCCCGGCGGAAATATTGGTAAACTTGCAATTTCCGGAACTGTAAACGATGTTTCAATGAAAGGAGCAATTCCAAGATATATTTTAATAACTTATATTATTGAAGAGGGATTCAAAATTTCCGACTTAAAAAAAATAACCAAATCGGTTCAAGAAGAAGCTGAAAAAGCCAATGTAAAAGTTATTGCCGGTGATACAAAAGTAGTTGAAAAAGGAAAAGCAGACGGACTTTATCTCACTACAACGGGAATTGGATTTTTGCCAAAAGGAGTAAATTTAAATTCCAAAAAAATTAAAAATGGAAATAAAATTGTAATAAACGGTTCGCTTGGCGATCACACAATTTCAATAATTAATGCGAGAGAAAAAATGGAACTCTCACCTGCCCCATTAAGTGATTGTGCTTCATTAAATAGATTGGTTCAGACAATGTTAAAACATGGTAAAATAAATTTTTTGCGAGATATTACTCGTGGAGGGTTGGCAACAATATTAAATGAAGTAACCGATGAAACAAATCTCGGAATAATAATTGAAGAAAATAGAATTCCAATCAAGCAAAACATCTCTGCAGTTTGTGAACTTCTTGGTTTAGATCCACTTTATTTGGCAAATGAAGGAAAACTAGTTGGATTTATAGAAAGCGATGAAACAGAATTAATTAATAAAATGAAAACAAATGAACTTGGAAAAGATTCTGCTGTAATCGGTAAAGTTACAGACGAAGTCAAAGGAGTTTTTATCAGGACTTCTATTGGTGGTTTGAGGCCCTTGATAATGCAAGATTCCGATCCGTTACCGAGGATATGTTAAGGTTAAGGTTGAGGTTGAGGTTGAAATTGAACCGTATCCGTTCATTGAGCGGAGCCGAAATGAAAAAAAATAAAATCTCAATGAAATACACAAAAGAATACGAACCAAATTAAGAAATTTAGAAAAATGAAAAATAACAAAAAAAAACCAAGGACTTTTCATAATGCACGAAGGAGCTATAACTCAATCAATATTTGATTCTGCAATAGAAATTAAAAAAAAAGAAAAATTGAAAAATATTTCAACAATTAAAATTGTTGTCGGAGAATATCATCAAATAGTAAAGGAAGTGATGTTTACCTATTTTGATATTATGAAATTAGAATATGACGGATTTGAAAAAGCAAAACTTGAAATGGAAAATGTTAAAGTGAATATTAAATGCAAATCTTGTGGTAAATCTTTCAACATTGACGATCCAATTGTGATATGTCCGCACTGTCAATCATTTGAAACGGAAATAATTTCCGGTAAAGAACTTTATATTAAAACAATTACAGGTGAAATAAAAAAATAGGAGTAACTATGTTCTCAACAGAACTATCGGTATTAATCCCAACAGCAGTAACAATCGCATTCTTGCATACAATTTTGGGACCGGATCATTATGTGCCATTTATCGCTATGGCAAGAGCTAGAAAATGGTCAATGATGAAAACAATTTGGACAACATTTTTTGCCGGAATAGGACATATAGTAGGATCAGTAGCTTTGGGTATGGTTGGAATTGTTTTCGGTTTGGCAATCAAAGAATTGAATGTTTTTGAATCATTTCAAGGGAATCTTGCCGCTTGGTCTCTCATTATTTTCGGACTTATTTATTTTGCTTGGGGAATGAAAAAAGCATTAAGAAATAAACCACATAAACATAAACATATTCATCAAAATGGAATTATACATGCACACGAACATATTCATCAAAAAGATCATTTGCATGTTCATGATTCACAAGAAAAAAAAGATATTACACCTTGGGTTTTATTTGCAATTTTCATCTTTGGTCCTTGTGAAGCATTAATTCCAATTTTTATGTACACTGCATTAAATAATACCATCTTTAATTTAGTTATTGTTACCATTGTATTTGGTATTGTAACTATTGGAACTATGATAGGAACTGTTGTTGCTTCTTCATTTGGTATAAATTTTATTCCGGTAACTCGTTTTGAAAAATATACTCATGCAATAACTGGTGTAATTATTTCATTTTTAGGTATGGGAATATTGCTTTTGGGATTTTAAAAACACTAACTTCATTAATTAACACAAATTAAGGTTGAGATTGAGGTTGAGGTTGAGGCTGAGGTTGAGATTGAGGTTGAGATTGAGGTTGAGATTGAGAGTTTGAATTTATGAACTTTTAAATTACATTCATGAAATATTTTTCAAATTCATCATAAATATCCATTCTGTTTTCTAATTATCCACTCAATAATTGATACAATAAATAGTAAAATTAATAATAATAAATTTGTTCTTGATATAAAATTATATTCCTTAAATGTTCTTTTTTTCTGTAAACGAATTTTATTGATTAGAGAATCAATAGCGGAACTTTTTACAAAAATACCATCATTATTATTTGATAATATTTTCATAGAAATATCATCACAACCGATAAACTTCTCTTCTTTATTACTTTTTGTTACTTCAATAGTTGCAGTATCTGAACCCAAATAGATTTCATTTGCCAACAATTTTGATATTAATGTAAAATTACCTTCCATTTTAAATTTATAATTAAAATTGATTTCTTCTTTTTGTGGGCTAAAATATCTTCTTGATAATTCTGAATTTCTTTCGTCATATAATATACAAATTACTTTAAGTGAATCTTTTTCATTATTTTGTGTTAAATTTAATTTTATTGGGGTATTTACATTTTCATATTTATCAATTTTGAAGATATTTTTTTCAATGTTTATTATCTTTCTTTGATTTAAATTTATCAACCATTTCGCCATCCCATTTATTAATTTTGAATAATGTCCGCTCCACTGCTTATTATATGAAGCCAATTTCCATCTCCAAATTTTAGTAATTGATAAATATATCGTATTACTCTTTTTATCCCAACTCATCAATGGTATTTCAGTATTTGTTTCAAATAAGATCATTTCACCTTTGATCTTATATCCACTCCAAATTACAGGTGGCAACTTTTTCCAATTAATAAACGATTTTGTTATTGACGGGTCAGTAAGAAGAAATGAAAAGTTTTCATTGATGTTATAATCTTCAATATATTTTGTCGAATTTATTTTATCAAATTTTCTATAATTTTTAAAATCATTTGTTACAAAAAGTATCTTCGGAATATTTGAGTTTTTTAACCATTCATAACTTAGATCATTTTGCATATCCGGAAAACAAATAATCAAATCCGGTTCCCCATTCTCATTTTTTTCTATCCATTTCTCATCACTATATAAATTGAAATCAGAATTTTCAGATAGAGCTAATTTCATAAATTTAATCTCCGGAGAAGGTATTTCATAACAAAATACAATATTATACTTTGATTTTATAACATTAATGCTGTTTTTATTGTCAATTAAAATTAAAGTATCCTTATCTTTAGGAGAAAAATACCAGCTGACAATATAGTTTCCTTTTTTCAAATTAGGGAATCGACTTTCCACAAAAATATTTCTATTTTGTAATATATTTACTTTATTAAAATTCCGTATTTTTTTATTTCCTATTTTATATTTTATTGTTCCATCAATCTCATTTTTTCCATCATTCCTTAAATTCAATTTTATTATTGGATTCTCTCCCTCTTTAATAATATCCGGCTTTCCCATATTCACTAATTTGATCTTATCGGATATTTTTGTCTTACCAATTCCAATAGTAAAAATTTTAATATTATCTTGCATTAAAATATTTTCAAGTATTTTACCATAATGACTTTGCCCATCTGATACAAGAAAAATAGAATTCAGATCTTTTCCCGAGTATTTTTCAACTACCGAGTTTAACATATTAGAAATATTTGTATGATCGCCAATAAAATCAATATTTTTTACTCTACGATAATTACTCCCTGTTAATTTATCATGACCAAAATAATGTTTAATATTTGCTTCCTCATCTATATTCTCATAAAATTTGGAATTCAAAATATTTTCAAATGATCTATCAATATCAATATTTTTTTCCATACTTTTTGAATCATCCCAAATAAAAGCAATATTTGGCTTTTCCATTACTATTTTTTTAATATTAATTTTTAAATTTAACAAAAATATTACAAATATTAAAAATGCTAATGTCCTGAAAATTATTATTAAATACCTATTTAACTTTGATATTTTAGAATTTTTTAAAAATCTATATAACCAAAAAAAATAAATTAAAACAAAAAATGAAACTAATATATACAAATAAATGCTATTTGATAATTGTAAAGAAGTTGTCATTTTATATTTTATTATTTATAACTAATCAATTTTAAATTTGGAACTGCATTAATATTTAGATCAGAAAACCAACCATTTCTGTAATATAATACTCCGGTTGCCCCAATCATAGCGGCATTGTCAGTGCAATATTCTAAAGGTGGATAATATAAATTCATATTTTCTTCTTTAGAAATATTTTCCATTTTCTCTCTAAGTCTGCTATTTGCTGCAACTCCACCTGCTAAAACAACATTTTTATGTTTTGTTTTTTTAACTGCTCTTAATATCTTTTCACTTAACACATCTACTACAGCAGCTTGGAAACTTGCAACAATATCATTAACTGTCTTTTTATCAGTTATAGGATTATTATTTACATAATTCAAAACAGATGTTTTTAATCCACTAAAACTAAAATCTAAAGAATTCTTTCCAAGATATGCTCTTGGAAATTTAACATAACTGTCGTTTCCATTTTTAGACATTTTATCAATTATCGGTCCACCGGGATAACCGATCTTTAGTAATCTTGCTACTTTATCAAATGACTCTCCCGCTGCATCATCAAGTGTCTGACCTAAAATCTTAAATTTTTTTATACCTTGAACATCAATTAACATCGTATGACCACCGGAAACCAACAGACACAAAAATGGTGGTTTTAATTCAGAATATTCAAGCATTGGTGCATATAAATGGCTCTCAATATGATTTACTGCAATAAACGTTTTTTTTAATGAAAGAGCTAAACCTTTTGCAAAGTTCAATCCCACCAATAATGCTCCCATTAATCCCGGACCATAAGTAACAGCAATTCCATCTAATTCGTCAAATGAAATGTTACTGTCTGAAATTGCTTTTTCAACAATCCGGGGAATGACCTTCAAATGTTCTCTGCTTGCAAGTTCCGGGACAACTCCACCATATTTCTTATGAATTATTTGAGAATAAATAATATGTGATTTAACCTCAAAACCTTTTAAAACAGCAGCACTTGTTTCATCACAAGATGACTCAATCCCTAATATTATCGGATTATTTTTTTTCAAATATAACCTCAATATTTTTAGGTATTATTTCTTTATATTTAATTACATTATCAGGAATTATAACAATAGGTTTATAATAGATCTTATTTGGCATCCATTGTTTTGAATAATCAAAAATAACTTTAAATTCTCTACTTGTAAGATCTTGAATTTGATCGTTCCCTCCAATGACATTTAATGAAACTGTTTTAGGGACAAATCTAACCTTAAAATTTTGAGGAATATTCTTACCTTGAACAATAATATCTGAAATATTTTTTTCTCCGATTATTTCAACTTTTCCTTTTACTCTTATTGTTTTACTTTCTAATTTTAACAATTCCGGTCTAGGATTTACAAGTTCTATTTCTTTATTAACAGACATGTCAACATCACCCAATAGCAACTGTTCTGTATCAATAGTATCTAAATTATCTATGATACTTTTTGGACCGCTCACATTGATCCGATCTTTCGACATTGTAATAGATTCACTAAATGTATATCCGGGTTTTAGTTCTATTTTACTATTTAATCTAACTTGAATTTTTTTAGAAATTTTTTCATCTAATTGAATATCAATTGAATCGGGGTAAACAATATCTAATAACTTAATATTTTTCTTTGGCAAATAAATACAATCCGGATGCTCTGTAAAATATTCATTAAGTGCAAGACCACCATTTTTATCAATTAAGCTAATATCTAATATTAATTTAGCTCTTTCAAAATATTTTGCGATCATCAAACTTCTTCCGGATCCGTATAACCTTACAGATACTTTTTCAGGAATATTACTTTTTAAGATCTTATTTGAAATTGGATTATATTCTTCAATAGGAATTTCAAGTAAAATAGTATATTCAAAACCGCTAACAATAAATATCCATAGTACTATAGCCATTAAAAGAGCCACGATCTTACTTAAAATATTTTTCTTATAAATAGTATTTTTTTTCATAGTTAAAAGTTAAAGTATTTTTTTAAAAAATAAAATTAATTATTGAATAATATTAAAAAAGGGGCATAAATATCCCCTTTTTTTATCTAAATTCAGCATTTTAAAATTACTATTTCTATTTCTCTTCTTTTTCATCCTTTTTTGTACTTGAATCAACATCTTTTTTAGAAGATTTCTTAGAAGAATCTACCTTTGTTTTTTTCTCTTTTGTGGTAGTTGTCTTTTTTGTAATTTTCTTTTCATCAGTTTTCTTTTTTGTAGTTTTCTTTTTATCAATCTTCTTTTCAGAAGGTTTCTCTTTAGAAGTTTCCTCTTTAGAAGTTTTTTCAGAAGCTTCATCTTTATTTGATTTTTCTTCTTTATCTACTTTCTTTTTGGTTTTATTATCTACTTCCTTAGGTTTACTTTTTTCATCTTTGATTTTAGATTTAACATCATTCGAAATTTCAATTTTTTGAGTAGCACTTTCTTGTTTTCCCACTATTTTCGCAACATCTCTCTCTTCTTCACTTAGATTTAAATCATCTCTTGATAAGACAATTTTGTTATCGTCTTGATTCAATTCAACTACTCTTAATTCTAATTCCTCGCCAATTTTAATATTTTTAGTTAGCTTACGTTTTTTAGAGTGGGGAATTGAATATAATGGTACTATTGCTTCAACCATAGGTTCAGGTAAATCCAGAATAATTCCTTTTTCCAGAATTTTAATAACCTTTGCTTTCACAATTGAACCTTTTTTATATTTAGCAATAATTTCATTCCAAGGGTTTTCTTTAAGTTGTTTATATCCAAGAGATATTTTTTTATTTTCAACATCAATATGTAGAATTTTTACTTCTATTTCATCTCCGTTTGCAAACATCTCTTTGGGATGTTTAATTCTCTTCATCCAAGCCATATCCGAAATATGCAATAATCCATCAATTCCATTCTTTAATTCAACAAAAGCTCCATAATGAGTCAAATTGCGAACTATTCCTTTAACTATCATTCCTTCCGAAAATATTTCTTCTATTGATTCCCATGGATTAGGTGTTAACTGTTTAACTCCAAAGGATATTTTTCTCTCTTCTGGATTTATTGACAACACTTTAGCCTTAATCATATCACCCATAGAAAATAGTTCTGATGGATGTTTAATCTGTTGAGTCCAACTCATTTCACTAATATGAACTAATCCTTCAATTCCCTCTTCTAATTCAATAAAAACACCATAATTAGTTATTGAAACAACTTTTCCTTCTACTTCAGATCCAACAGGATATTTTTCCTCAATATTTTCCCAAGGATGTGAAGTTAACTGTTTTAGTCCTAAAGAAACTCTCTGTTTTTCTGTATCATAATCAATTACCTTTACTTCAATGACATCACCAATATTACATACCTCAGACGGATGATTCACTCTCCCCCATGACATATCGGTAATATGCAACAAGCCGTCAACTCCACCTAAATCAATAAATGCACCAAAGTCAGTAATATTTTTAACTTTACCTTTTATAACTTGATCAACTTGAATTTGACTTAACAATTCTTCTCGTACTTCTTTTAAAGAATCAACTAATATTTCTTTATGACTAATTACTATATTTTTACGAGCTTCATTTATATTTACGATTTTGAAATCCATTGTTTTACCAACATATGAATCAAAATCAACAACAGGATTAACATCAATTTGCGAACCGGGTAAAAACGTATCTACACCAAATACATCTACGATCATTCCACCTTTTATTCGTTTTTTGATCTCTCCTTCTATTATTTCATCATTCTCATATTTATCTTTAAGATCATCCCATGCCTTAAGAAAATCTGCTTTCCTTTTTGATAGAATTAACTGACCATCTTCGTCTTCTAATTTTTCTACAAAAACTACTATTTCATCTCCAGGCTCCGGAATATTTTTTCTAAATTCATCTATCGAAATTATTCCTTCCGATTTAAAACCAATATCTACATATACATCTTTTTCACCTATACGAATCACATGCCCATTAACAACATCATCGTTATCAAATTTTTTCAATGTTCTTGAATAAATATTAATTACTTCTTCATCCTCTTCAGGTAATTTTTCTTCTAATTCGTCTCTTTCAAGTGTTTTAAGATTATCATAAACATCACCAGTATTAATTTTTTCTGCCTCAGATACTGGAATTTCCTGAGGGTTTTGTTCTACATTTTCATTCAATTCTTCGACCATTAATTTTCCTCCATTAAAATCTTGATCATTCTCTTCTATTCTATTAATTATTTCATTTACTTGTTCTTCAATTGTCAAATTTGTTGTATCTATTACTATACTATCTTCTGCTTTTTTTAAAGGCGAATATTCTCTAGTTGAATCAAATTTATCTCTCGCTTCCAATTGCTCTTTTATTTCATCTAAATTATTATTTTCTTTATCTGTTAAATCTTTTATCCTTCTCTTTGCTCTTTCTTCTAAATCTGCTTCAATAAAAAATTTATAGTCCGCTTGTGGAAAAACTACAGTTCCGATATCTCTCCCATCAATTACTGCATCTTTTTCACTAGCAATTTCTCTTTGTAATTTTACCATCTCTTTTCTTACTTCAGAAAGGGCACTTACTTCGCTTACCTGCTGAGTAACATCATTTTCTCTTATTCGTTTTGACACATCTTCTTTATTCAATAATATCTTTCCATTCGAAAATTCCAAATTAATGTCTTTAGCTTCGGCAACAATTTTTTTAATATCATTAATAGGAATATTTTTCTGAATAGCATCAAGTGTCAATGCTCTATACATTGCTCCTGTATCTAAATAAACAAATCCCATTTTTTCTGCTACTATTTTTGCGGTAGTACTTTTTCCCGATCCCGCAGGACCATCAATTGCTATTATCAAACATTTCTCCTTTTTTCATAAAGCTAATTAATATATATAATTATTTGTTTATTAACAAACAATTTATCAATTATCTAACTATTTATTTTCTCCATTCTTAAATAATTTATATAAATAATAATATCCCTTTAGATCAATTGCTTCTGCTCTTAATTTCCAATCAAATTTATCTTTAAGATCTTTACTGTAAAAAACACCTAAACTATTTTTTAATTGCTTTCTTCTCTGATTGAATGCAGTTCGAATGATCTTATGAAAAAATTCTAAATTATCTATTTCATATTTTAAATTTTTATGAAATTTCATTTCGATTACCGCCGATTCTACCTTTGGAATTGGTCTAAATACTTGATTTGGTATTTTAAATAGTATTTTAGCATCACAATAAAGTTGACTATAAACAGATAATATTCCATATTTCTTTGACTTTGGTGCAGATACTAATCTCTCGGCAAATTCCTTCTGAATTGTTATTATTGCTGAATTTATCTTGTCATGATGTTGGAACATCTTAATAATTATTTGACTGGAAATATTGTAGGGTAAATTTCCAACTATTTTATCAATCGGCAAAAATTCATTCCAATCAATTTTTAAAATATTCCCTTCCACAACTTTAATATTTTTGCTATTTGAATATTTATCACTCAATAATTTTGCTAAATTACTATCTAATTCAACTAAAATTAATTTGCCTCCCGATTGTAATAAATAATCAGTTAATGCTCCTTGTCCCGGTCCCACTTCAACAATTTTTTCATTATCTTTCGGATCAATATGTTTTATGATCTTTAAGATCATATTTTTATCAATAAGAAAATTTTGTCCAAGTGATTTTTTTGCTATATAATATTTTTTTTTCAATGTTGCATTCCTTTTCGTAAATCAGAATTTCCAAAGTTTATATTTATTTAATTTGTAATTATTGAATTTACTTGATTTTGAATACAGAATCTTCGGGAGTTTTAAACAAACAAGTATCCAATTTCAAATCTTATTAGCGAATTAGCGGCAATTCCAATTTCAAATTTCAAATATCCGATTGATAATTTTTCTTCGTGTTTTCTTTTGCTTGCTTTGTAGCGAAGCTTATCAGGGTGTTCCTTGTGATTAAAATTTCTTCCTTAAATCTTAAATAATTTTTTAGCATTTTCTGTTGTTATGTTTTCAACTTTTTCAAGCTCTATTCCAAATATTTCTGCATATTTTTTTGCAACTTCAACGACAAAACTCGGTTCACAAGTTTTTCCTCTGAATGGAACCGGTGCCATAAATGGTGAATCCGTCTCAACCATTAATTTATTAATTGGTAAGTTAGATGCAACCTTGACGGCTTTTTTACTAAAAGTAATAACCCCTGTAAATGAGATCAACATTCCTTTTTGCAAAATTTTCTTTGCGAATTCTACATCACCGGAGAAACAATGCATCTGCCCATTATAATAATCAACTTTTTCCATTATTTCCAAAACATCATCATCCGCATCTCTGTTGTGAATTATTATCGGTAAATTTAACGATTTTGCTAACTCTAATTGTCTTTGAAATTTTCGTTTTTGTATCTCTTTTTCTGCATAATTTCTGTAATAATCTAAACCAATTTCACCAATAGCGACTACTTTTTTATTTTTAGAGAATTCTTCTAAAATTTTTAAATAATTGTTATTGGCTTTTTCGCTATCATGTGGATGAATACCAACTGCCGAAAAAATTCCATCATACTTTTCTGACAGAATTAACGATTTTTCAGAAGACTGTATATCAACAGATGGAACAATTATTTTTTCTACACCATTTAAAACTGCTCTTTCAATAAATGGCTCAACATCATTAAAAAATGGATCAAAATTCAAATGTGCATGTGTATCTATAAACATAAAATCCTACGAAATATTTTTCATATCAAATCTTGGGAAAAGTGCCTTGATTTTACCAATTTCAGTTCCACTTTTAAGTTCTGACCATTTTAGTAATTTCTCAGCTTCATCGTCATTATTCAAAACAGTTAAAAAATCATTAATTTTCGATGGCATTACAGGATAAAGTAACCCGGCTGCAACTCTTAAGCTTGCCAAAGCCGAATATAAAATTGTCCCTGTTCTATCTAAATCTGACTTTGCAACTTTCCATGGTTCTTCCTGTTCCAAATATCTATTTATCGAGCTAACGAAAGAAATTATTTTATTCAACATTTCATCAACACGAAAATTTTTTAAAAGTGCAAATACTTCTTTAATAAGTATGTCAGAATTATTTTGAAGTGTTTTTTCACTTTCTGTTAAATTTAATTTTTCCGGAATTTTGCTATTAAAATATTTGTGAATTAATTTAAATATTCTGTTTACCATATTCCCAAGATCATTTGCCAGATCAGAATTATACACTTCATAAAATCTCTTTTTTGAAAAATCCGAATCACCAAATAACGGACCATTTTTCATTAAAAAATATTTAAAAGCATCATCTCCAACAATTTTAAAATATTCTCTTATCGTATCAAGATCTATAAAATTTCCAAGTGATTTACTCATTTTTTTGCCTTCACTCATCCACCACCCATGTGCAAAAATCGTTTTTGGCAATTCAATTCCTGCAGCCATTAACATTGTAGGCCAATAAACACAATGTGTTGTAAGAATATCTTTTCCAATTAGATGAATAGCAGGCCAATACTTTTGAAAATTTTTATCATCTATTGAATATTTTATTGCGCTTATATAATTTAATAAAGCATCAAACCAAACATAAGTAACATAATCTTTATCAAATGGTAATTCAATTCCCCAAGAAAGTCGTGATTTGGGACGAGAAATACATAAATCTCTTAAAGGTTGTTTTAAGAATCCAAGTACTTCGTTACGACGATTTTTCGGCTGAATAAATTCGGGATTTTCTTCTATATGTTTAATAAGTCTCTCTTGATATTTACTCATTTTGAAATAATAATTTACTTCACTTATCTTTTTTACTTCACGATATTTTCCTTCTTCATATTCCTTCTGAGTGATAAATAATTCTTCTGCAACACTATACCATCCTTCATATTTATCTTTATAAATTTCTCCTTTTTCGAATAGATCCATTAGTATCTTTTTAACCACCTTTTCATGTCGCTTTTCTGTCGTACAAATAAAATCATCATTTCTTAGATCTATTTCTTTCCATATTGCACGGAATTGTTCTGAATATTTATCACAATGTTCCTGTGGAGAAATATTATTCTTTTCTGCTGCTTGTTGAACTTTTTGACCGTGTTCATCAGTACCGGTTAGAAAATATACATCATCATTTTTCATCCTATGATAACTTGCTAACACATCTGCGAGAACAGTTGTATAGATGCTTCCAATATGCGGTTCGGCATTTACATAATATAATGGAGTTGTAACATAAAATTTGTTTTTCATTTTGAAATTATCACCTGTTTATTTTTCTTCTAATAATTTAATAATTTTTTCTGCAATTTCTTTAATTTTCCCTTCACCGGAGACTTTCAATAGCAAATTATCCTTTTGAAAATATTCAATTAACGGTTCTGTTTTTTTCTTATATACTTTCAATCGATTAACAATAGTTTTCTTTTTATCATCACTGCGTTGGTATAATTCGCCACCACATTTTGAACATTTTTCACCTTTTGGCAATCCATTTGGAAAACTATAAATCGCTCCACACTCTTTACAAGTCCATCTACTCGTTAGACGTTTTATTAATTCATCTTCTGTAACATCGACTAAAATGGCAGCAGTTAAAGGTGCATTTTTTTTCTCTAACATTTTCATCAGCGCTTTTGCTTGAGGTTTCGTACGTGGGAATCCATCTAAAATATATCCTTTATTTTCATTTTCAAACTTATCTATATATATTTCCAAAATATCTATCATTACAGAATCGGGGACCAATTCTCCTTTATCCATAAATTGTTTTGCTTTTAATCCAACTGAACTCTGTTTTTTAATTTCATTTCTAAGCAGATCGCCTGTTGATAATTTTTTTAATTCCATCTTTTCTTTGATAATATCCGATTGTGTTCCTTTTCCTGAACCCGGAGGTCCCAATATAATTAATCTCATATTTCCTTTCCTTTTTTTATAAATCCATTAATTTCAATATAATTATATAATATACTATTTTTAAAATACAATATCTAACAAAAATTAATGACAAGAATAACACAAAAAAATTATTTTCTGTGTTATAATTGCTATTTCTTTCCTATAGACAAATAAATCTAAAAATAAATTTGGAATTTTTTAAATTAAATTATATATTTTGCAGTTATTTGATGATTTAATGGCGAAGTAGCTCAGTCGGTTAGAGCATCGGAATCATAATCCGAGTGTCCGGGGTTCGAATCCCTGCTTCGCTACAATCAAAACGGAGAACGGAGAATGGAAACCGGAACCCGGCGAGTTAAAACTGAAAAGCATCAAACAAATTTATATTGGCGAAAGCCCGTATTGTCCGATTCATTCATATTCTATCTTTCAAAAATTAAACATTATCTCAAATAATTATGATAACAAATTGGTACACATTAGAAAAATTATCTATTTACTTAAATGAAAAACTTGCAGGCGAAGTTATTTCAGATGCAATTACATTTAATAAAAATGAACTAATATTGCTTAATATTAATTACGATAATCCATCAATAAAAATTAATTTATTTAACCCATTTCAATTCATTTTGCTTGAAAAATTCTCTAAACCAAAAAAATTTGTAAAAATATTTCCCAATCTTAATAATGATATTATCACTTCGATAAAAATAGATAAAAAAGATAGAAATATTTGGTTCAATCTTAAAAATGGATCTGCAATAATAGTGATCTTTCGTTCTAATTCAGGAAATATTATACACATAAATAATTCAGATAAAATTGCTTTTAAAAAATCAAAAAATCAAAAAATGAATAAAATTGATTATTGTGAAACCGATCCCCTATTTACAAATGTCATGGATAACTTTAGATTTAATAATTTTTGGAAGAAGAATTATCAGAAATTTTTTAATTTAAAAACAAATAATTACAATGAATTGATAGAAATAATTAATAATTCAAATGGAAACATTGTTAATAACCGTTTTGTTTTAAATACAAATCCCGAATCACAAAATTTTAATACAAAAATATTTTATACAAATTATAAAAATTTTATAATCAAGCAACTTGTCAGTAATAATTTCGATAAAGAATATTCGGATATAAAAATCAAATTACTTAACCAATTACAGAATAACCAAAAATCAATTAAACATTTAAGTAATCCTGATAAACTTGATAAACGTATTGAAAAATTTAGATTTTTTGGAGACACATTATCTATTTTTCAAACAAAAATAAATGAATCTAATACAGAATTTGAAATTCCAAACCAATACCAGAAAACTCAATTTATAAACATAATAAAGTTACAACCAAAATTAAATATTCATCAAAATATCAAATATTATTATGACAAAGCAAAAAAATTAGAAAATAGAAAACTAGAGAGTATTAAGGAAAATTCTAAATTAAAAAATGAATATAAAAGAAATTTAAAATTTTATAAAACATTTGAAAAAATTAAAGATTATAAAGAATTAAAGTTATGGAAAAAAAATAATAAAATTCTGTTACAAAAAATCCAAAAAACAAAAAATAAATCAAGAGATGGTAAACGAGTACCTTATAAGGAATTTATTACAAAAACCGGTTGGAAAATCTGGGTTGGAAAATCGGCCAGAGATAATGATAAAATGACATTTGAATTGGCAAACAAAAATGATTTGTGGCTTCATTCTCAGCATACAACCGGATCGCATGTAATTATTCGTAAAGAAGGGAAAAAAGAAATCCCGATGAATATTATTGAATATGCTTCAAAATTAGCAGCTCGTTATAGTGAAGCAAAACATTCAAAGTTGGTTCCGGTTGCTTACACAATTAAAAAATATGTTACAAAAAGGAAGGGATTTCTCGCCGGAAAAGTTACATACCAATTCGAAAAAAGTATTTTAGTTAATCCGCTTGAATTGTGAAAAATGCAACATAATGCACTAATACTTTACACCAAATAACTCTAATTACTCAAATTATTTGTATATATTTTATTCATATCATAATTATTTAAAAAACCAATTAATTTAAACTATATATAAGAAAAATTTAGCATGGATTATCTATTTAGCAAAAAAGTTCTTCTTTCTTAGTAATGGAATATTATTCGTTATTATTTTTTTCTATTTACAGTTATTTAATAGGGATCTCATTACCTAAATATTTTGGATCTTTGCTTATACTTAAGTCGATAAATACTTTTATTCTTGCAAATACTTCTCTTGTTCTTGTTCGTAAACTTTTCTTATTTGAAATATCAGCAGCATTGAATCCAATTGCTTGTATATCATTTTTTCTGGCAATATAAACTGCCCTTGCATTATGAAATTTTTGTGAAATAATTGTAAATTTTTTCTGACCAAAAATAATATTACATCTCAAAACAGAATCCCAAGTTCTAAATCCTGCATAATCGAGATAAATAACTTCTTCAGGAACTCCATATTTGATCAATTCATCTCTCATAACTACCGGTTCATTATAATATTTTTCGCTATTGTCACCGCTTAAAATAATATATTTGATTTTCCCATATTCATATAACTTCGTCGCAGCAATTATTCTATTTTTAAAATATGGATTTTTATCCCCTGTCATAAAATATTTACTTGTTCCGAGAACTAATCCAACTCTATTTTTTGGTACTATATTAATATCATCATATAAATACGGCTTTGATCCAAAAAATATTATTAAATTAACTGCTGTTATTATAATGATCAATAATACAAAAATGATTACTAATATTTTTCTGAACTTTTTCATATATTTATTATAACAATTTATTCTCACTTAGTCATTGATTTGTATCACAATGTAAAAATAATTTAAAAATAATACATTAACAAATTTATTATTTAGAAAATTAATATATTAATAAAACAACAAATCAAATATTATCTAAAAAAAATATAATAAAAACTTAGTAATTTCATTCTTTAATACTTCTGCTGCGTTTTTAAGTAACCACTCCTTTTGGCGAATATTATTTTCCATGTTGTTTTTAAGATTATAGCCATAATATTTTTGAGAAATCATTTTTTCTTCCTGTTTTTATATTTTCTCATCTATTTTATTCAGATTTTACAAAAGGATTTCAGTCATATTAGATTAATATAATAAATTATATTTTATTTTCACATATACCATATCATTTTCATCATATTGCCCAAAATTTCCTTCATCACCAATAAAAATATTTGTTCCAATCAAAACATTAAAACCGTCGGAAAGATCATAACTAACTTTTGGACGAAGCAATGCATCTCCATCATTTATACCGTAATAGGAGAATAAGCTTAGTTCGAGTGTCTCATTTATAAATGTTTTGGAAGCAAGAAAAGTAGCGGTATTTGAAAATTCATCATTACGAATATCATCTTCATAATCCAAAATATATTCTTGAATAAATTGAAAACTTACATTTACACCAAACCAATTGTGGTCATAACCGATTAGATAATGAGCATAATCTTTTTCTCTGATTCCATTTACGGAAAAATCTTCGGCTGAAAATTTCTTATCAAAGTAGTAGGCACCCTCTCCGCGAATCACTGCACCCAAAAGAGATTTACTAAAACTTGCTCCGATAAGTGGTAATCTGTGATATTCTGGTTTGATAATCAACGAATCCGGTTGTGGATTTCCTGGTGTAAAATAAGGATCAATGTGCATCGCTGGATTATCATCCCACATATAAGCAGTCATCAATTCAAAATCAATTGCACTTCCAAGATATGAATATTTCAATGCAATTTCACTTTCAGAAAGTTTTTGCTCAACATTTGCTTGTGAATAATCAAATGTTGTGGGAATAGTAGAAAGCTCCATCTCGGGATACCAAATAGAACTTTCTTCCGGTAAAATTGTCGGTTGAAATGTAGGCATCCAAACAGCTTCTATAGTTGAATTTCCAAGATAATAATCTAATTTCAAAGCATTAATTCCAATTCTAATTTCTTCAAAATCCGGCAAAAGAAATTCTGAAAGATCTCTTGGAGAAATAACATCTGTGATAAAAACTCCATCTGCTTTTCCCCAAATTATTTGTTGCTTTCCAATCCTCAGATCAAAATTTCTAAAATAAATATCAAAATATGCTTGTCGCATACTAATAGCAAAATTTTTGTCTAATTCATCGTAATTAAAAACAGTATTTACGAAAAGTCCGACATCGCCTTTCCCATATTCCAATCGCCAATCAAAAGTATTCTGCAAAATAGAATATTCGCTATCTTCTGCTAATGCTCCAATATGTGTGCGGACAAATCCACGATGAGTAATTTGAGCATTTAACATTATCGTTATTGTTAATAGCAATACTGTAATAATAATTTTTTTAAATTTCATGTGTTTATATTCCTCTTTTCATCATTCGTTCTGTAAATTTTCTATCGGATATTCCAGTATCTAATTTCACATTTTTCAATTTCATAATTGTTTTATGGTCAGATTGAACATTATGCATTATAGAGAGAGTGATGATTAAATAATCTTTGATTAATTCAAATTCATTAGCAGTAAGAATTTTCAGTAGATCGCCATCTTCATCGTAGAATTCCTTTTTCAAACCGATCCATTTATCTTTAATGACCCAGGTAATTGTTTTGGAATACATATAATCTTCTTCTTTCGGAATGCTTTCCACCACATAGCATTCCACACTGTCGATAGTTTCTTCATTTAATAATTTGTGTGTATCAGCGGTTGGTTGGCGATCGCCAAGATCATCATAAGTAAAATCCGAGCCCATAAAATAATCGCTTTTGCTATCAGATGAAATTCGTTTAACTCGCTTTAGTGCTGGCAGATAAATCCATTGGTCATCATCTTTTCCATCTTCATCATAACTCCAATTCATAAAAGATGTATTATAAACATCAGCCGGAGCTGTAAAGAACATTGTTTTCTTCTCCATCTCACCATAATCCTTTAGAAATTGTTTGATTTCCCGAACTCGCTCATCACCACGAGAATTGATTAACGACATTGTTAGATCTGCTGTTTGGTCATTCCCAGTTGATCGGTTGTAAACCTTTTGGATAATTTGTAATCCGGTTAATTTCTGTGCTGATAACATTGATACTATTGTTAACAATGTTAATAACATAAGTGTGATTTTCTTCATTTCTTCCTCCAATTTAATTTTCTGATTTTGTTATTACTTTACTGTTTTTTTTTAATATTCTTACTATTTCATTAATTTGATCTGTTTCAATCTTATTCTTATATTTAACTAACGCTTTGTTTGAATTATCTAAGAGAAGGATATTAACACTATCATCTTTTAACTTCTATTTTTTAACAAGTTTCTTATCATTATCAAAAACATAGGAAATATACGGTGATTTTTTTCTTTTTTTTTGATTTTGGATCTAATAAACCATGTTGGAATAATGGTAGCTTCTGTATTCACGATATAAGTTATATTAAAATTGTCATTCTTTGAACGTAATTTTTCAATCTTGTTAATTAATTCAGTACAAGAATGCATTTTATCAGGATCTGCATAAATGATTACATTCTTACTCCCAAGTAGAGAATTGCTATTCCATTTTTCCCCGCTTGCATAACCACCGTCTTTCCCTGATAATTCTATCGGATTTAATTGAATTTGCTCAGCATTTAAAATGGCCAAAAAGACTATTACGAAAATAGTTCCAAATATTAATTTATGTTTTTTCATTATTTAATTTTTCTTCATTTTATTTTCACTTATTTAATTTTGTTGTAGTTTTGTTTCATAAAATTAATCTTAATTATGGTAAATAATAAAATGTTGGCAGCGCTGAATGTAAATGAAGCCATTCAATAATATGAGCAAAAATTATTGTACTCAATATTAAAGAATTATCCATTACAGCTCTCATAAAATTTTTAGGAGAAAAACTAACTAGTTTAGAATGATCTACCTTCAATGAGCTTGGGAAAAATCGCGGCACTGAGTTCATATATGATTCGAAAGATTCACCAAATATTCGGTTTAATTTCCTCTCTTCCTGAAGTATAGTTGGCCAATGCATAATGAAGAATAATAGAGTAAAGAAAAATGTCAACAATATCGAACGGAATACCAATCCTGCACCGAAAAAACTAAGAAAGCTGAAAAAATATAATGGATTACGACTAATTGAATAAGGGCCGGTAGTTATCAGCTTTTTATTTTTAAAACCGGAAATATAGGCAGAAGCCCAAGTACGTCCGAATGCTCCAATAATAAGTAAAACAATACCAAATGATTCTAATAACAAATTGGTTATACCATTTTTTTCATATATATTTTGTGAAAAGAACAAAACCCCAATAATTATAATGATCGCCATTATTTTTATTTTATAAATTCTTTTTTTGATCTTAATCCTCCCATCAATTTATCTATTATTATTCCCATAATAGTTACAAAAATAATTGTCATTCCTAATCTTGCTAACATAAATTCTATTCCAAGAAACTGCAATTCTATTAATTCTTGAGGAAGTTTTATACAAGCCCATGCTGATAGAAATATCA
>JAYEOX010000037.1:0-17799 GCA_034723415.1 Fidelibacterota bacterium
ATAATCTTTTTTATCTATTGAAGCTTTTAAATAATCTAAGTTCTTTTGGGTTAAAAGACCTGTTTTATTTAATATATCCAAATGATCTGCTCCAAATGGAACGAAAGTATATTCATCTTGATTTAATACTTCTGTCTGTTGATTTATTACGAAGTATGGTTGTTTCATATTATCATAAACAGAAAAAAGTTTTCTTAAAATAGCAATATCTGTCAGTAGCCAATCTATATTCTTATTTGATATTGTATATTCTATCCTTAATGTAACGTTTTCATTTCTAGAATACATATCTAATATTTTAAACATATTATATGTTAGATTATTATTGCCTTTTAGTATATCATTTTTTAAACCATCCCATTTTATTACAAGATATGGGATATGTTGTTTATTTTTTATAAGTACAGAAGAGTTTAAGCAATGAGTACTTACAATAAAATTTTTATTTTGAAGAGCTTTAATCATTTCATAAAAATTTGGGTGTATGGTTGGATCTCCTCTGAGAATATAGAGATGTTCATCTGAATTAACTGTTTTTTTAAAATGCTTAAGAGATATATTTTCTTCTTTAGGAATTGGTTTATTGTGACTTACAAATAAATTATTTGTCCATATATTTATTTTCATATAACCTCTACTAATCTAAAATATTTATTATCTCTATTAACAGTGAATCTAAAATAACCCAACCTTCCAAACAACATTTTATTTCATTTTTATCTATTAAAAAATATCTTTCTGAATACTTATTATTAATATAAGAAACTGTTTCATGAATAGCAACCCATTTTTTGAAATTTATTTTATTTTTATTAATACCTTGTTTTAAACGGAATTGTGTCATTAATAATTCTATAAATTTTTGCTTATCGTTTAATATTTCCGAATCATCACAACTAAAATCATTCCTATCGCTCCTATTCAAATATTTAACTATCGAAGGGTTATGCCAAAATCTTTTATTACCAATTTTTGAGTGAGCAGAAGGTCCAAACCCAATATAATCCGTTCCATTCCAATAATTTAAGTTGTGTTTACTTTTATATCCTTTAATTGAGTAATTTGAAATTTCATAGTGTGACAAATTATTTTTTTCCAATAAACTATGACATAATTTAAAATGGCCTCTATCCTGAATGTCAGCATTTTCTTTTATTTTACCGGATTTTACCATCTCAAAATATTTAGTTCCCTTTTCTTTTGTCAAACTATATGCAGAAATATGTTTCGGATCAAATGATAAAAACTCCTCTATTGTCTTAACAATATTTTCATCTTTCTGCTGTGGAATATTAAAGATCATATCTAATGAAATGTTATCAAAACCGCTTTTTTTTGCTAAATTAATTGCGTTGACAGTGGTTTCATGATTATGAATCCTACCGAGAAATTTCAATTCATCATTATGCATAGATTGTGCACCAATAGATAATCTATTGAATCCGGCGAGTTTCAAATTATCAAAAAATGTTTTATCTTTACAAAATTCAGGATTTAATTCGATCGTGATTTCAGCATCTTCTTTTACAATAAAATTTTTTCGTATTTTATCTAATACTTTTATTAAATCATTTGATGAAAATAAATTTGGCGTTCCGCCACCGAAATAAATTGTTTGGACTTCATAATTATTATCTATTTTTTTTGATTGCCATTTTATCTCATTAATAATTGCATCGATATATTCTGAAAAATATTGATTGCCTTTTTCTATACTATAAAAATCACAATAATGACACTTACTTTTACAAAACGGAAAATGTAAATATAAAGATAAATTTTTCAAGATATTGCTAATTTAAATATTTAAAACCAATTATGGATTATTATATTCTTTCAGATATTATTATTATTGATAAAGTAATACTAACAATTGTTGCTAATGCTCCAAAAATACCAGTCCTATCAAACAAACTATATTTCAATGAAGGAGGAATAACAATCACATCTCCTCTTTTTATTGTTGTATGAAAACCTTTTAGTTTCTTTCCATTTCTTCTGAATATTATTACTTTTTTAGCGTTACCATTCTTACTGTTTCCACCTGCAAGTCCAATATAATCAATTGCTTTATAACCACTCACAAATGGATAAGCTCCGGGTACATTTACAAATCCCTGAACATATACTTCCGAAGTCATTGGGAATTCTATAATATCTCCCGGTTTCAACTTAAAATTAAAATTATCTTTATCATTTTTAATATTAAAAATTTCTTTTTTCTTGCCTCTATTTCTGGTAATATTAATTTCTGAAATTTTAATATCATTATTAAAATTGTCATATCTCATTAAAAAATCTGATAATTTTTCACCTTTTGGAATTGGATATATACCACTTTTTTTAGTTGCACCTCTCACGATTATTGTTTCAGAATACGGATCTGCTTTTGTTACTTTAATTACATCACCGGCTTTTACATAAGGATTATTACTCATATCATTATGTAATAAATAATCATATCCATTAAGAATAATAACAGAATCATTTCTAGTTAATTCAATATTATACATTTTGCCCAAATCATCAATACCACCAGTACTCATAATAATATCAATAATTCTTTCACTTGCCTTTACAGATGTTGCTCCGGGATTTACAACTGCTCCGGTTAGAAATGCTTTTACTAATTTCACCTCAACTAATTGAACAAATATTTCAGAATTAATAAATTTATTCTCAAGATTATTTCTTATTTTTTCTTTTCCGTCTTTTAAAGATAATCCATCTAAATTAATAGTTGTTAATCCGGGAATATCAACTTTTCCTTCGGGTGAAACGATCATTTCGAAATAAATTGGTTTAGCACTAATAATGTTTACCGATAGAATATCTCCGGGACCAATTGTATAGAGAGAATCATTAATTGTTTTATCCAATACTCCCAAATCAACAATACTTTTTTCTAATTGTTTTCTCTTTGCAATTCTAGCATTAATAATATTATTCGTCTGCAATATTTCCTCTGTCTGTTGATTTTGCTCCTTTGTTTCCTGATTTTTTTGGAAATCAATTCTTCTGACTTGAGAAAATAATATCTGAGTAAATAGTATAAATACTACAATAATATTAATTATTTTTAATAATTTTTTCACGATTTTATTCCTTTTAAAAATCCTAATCTCAATACTTTATTTTTTGTGTTTTTTAAATTTTTTGTAACATTCCGTGTATCAACCACCAATTTTGCATTGTCAACAATAAATTGATAATCAATATTTGAATGATCGGTAGTAATTACAACTACATCAGAATTTTTTAACAATTTTTTGGTCAATTCTTTTGACTCTAAATCTTTCCCTCCATCTACACTAACTATAGGACAATAAGGATCATGATATTTCACATTTGCTCCCTTTTCAACAAGCAAATTATAAATATCAATAGATGGTGATTCGCGTAAATCCTTTATATTCTTTTTATAAGCCATTCCAATTATTAAAATTGAAGAACCGTTGATAGATTTTTTATGATGATTTAATCCATTCGAAACATTTTGAATTACATATTCAGGCATAGCGGTATTAATCTCAGCTGCTAAATCAATAAATCTTGTTTTATAATTTAAACTCTTCATTTTCCAACTAAGATAATGCGGATCGATCGGAATACAATGCCCACCTAAGCCGGGGCCCGGATAAAATTTCATAAATCCAAATGGCTTCGTTGCTGCAGCATCAATTACTTCCCAAACATCTACACCAAGTTTATCACAAACCATAGCCATTTCATTTACCAAACCAATATTGATCATTCTGAATGTATTTTCCAATAATTTTGTCATTTCAGCTGCAATTGCACTTGAAACCGGTATAACTTCATCAAAAACCTGATCATATACTTTTTTAGAATATTCTGTACATTTAGGAGTAATTCCACCTAATACTTTCGGCGTATTCTTTGTTTTGTAAATTTCATTTCCGGGATCTACTCTTTCGGGTGAAAACGCCAAGTAAATATCTTTACCTACTTTCAACCCTGTTTTTTCTAAAATCGGCAACAAAAATTCTCTTGTTGTGCCTGGATAAGTAGTTGATTCCAATACAACTACTAAATCTTTATGTAAATATTTAGTAATTTCTTGCATTGAATTTTGTATAAAAGACATATCAGGATCTTTTAATTTATTCAGCGGAGTTGGAACACAAATACTAATAAAATCAAGATCTTTTATTACACTAAAATCTGTTGTTGCTTTGATATATCCATTTTTAACAGCTTTTTTTAATTCTTCATCATTTACATCACCAATGTAATTTTCACCTTTTTTTAACATATTTACTTTACTTTCATCAATATCAACACCGGTAACCTTAAAATTTTCATTAGCAAATTCAACAGCTAATGGTAATCCGACATATCCTAATCCTATCACTCCAAACCTTACATCTTTTGTCTCTAACTTTTTTGAAAATTCCACTTTTTTATCTCCATTTATTATTTTTTATTTTAGAATTAAATTTTTGATCTTCCTGAATTCGCAAATTTAAAACCATGTTCTCTCATTTCAATTGGATCGTATATATTTCGAGTATCAATAAATATCAATTTACTCATTATTTTCTTTATCTTTTCTATGTCAAGGTTCCTGAATTGGTTCCATTCTGTCATAAGAATTAATCCATCGGTACCTTCAATCGTATCGTAAATATTTTCTTGATAATTTAGATCAGGAAAATCTCTTTTAAAATCTTCCATTGCTATCGGATCAAAAACTTTTACAGTAGCACCTTCATTTTGAAGTTTCTTAATCACAACCTTTGAAGGTGATTCTCTTGTATCATCAGTATTTGGTTTAAACGATAATCCTAAAATAGCAATTGTTTTACCTTTCAAATCAGGTAAAAATAATTTTAATTTTTCTACAACTAATGCCTTTTGTTTTTCATTTACTTTAATAACCGATTCGACTAATTCTGATCTTATCCCCTGTTCTTTGAATATTTCACTGTAAGCCATTGTATCTTTTGGAAAGCAACTTCCACCATATCCGGGACCCGGATGCAGAAACTTCGGACTAATTCTACCATCCATTCCCATTGCGTTTGCAACAACATGTACATCTGCACCTACTTGATCACACAAATTTGCAACTTCATTTATGAATGTAATCTTTGTTGCTAAAAAAGCATTAGATGCATATTTAACTAATTCCGATGACTCTACATTAGTTAATATAAATGGATTATTTCTAATATATAATGACTTATATACATCTTTCATTATTTCTTTTGATTTTTCACTTGTTGTACCAACAACTATTCTGTCCGGTATCAAGAAATCTTTAACTGCAGATCCTTCTCTCAAAAATTCCGGATTAGAAACTACGTCAAAATCAATATTATTATTTTTTTCTTTTTCAATCAAGTTATATGTTTTTTTACCGGTCCCCACAGGCACAGTAGATTTATTAACAAAGACCTTATAACTATTTAAATTTTTTGCAAATCTTTTTGCAACTAACCAAACAGCTTTCAGATCCGCTTCTCCACCATCGCCGGGAGGAGTTCCAACTGCAGAAAATATCACTTCTGAATTTTTAATTGATCTATCAATATCTGTTGAAAATTCTAATCGTCCGGCTTTTACATTACTATCTACAAGTTCTTTTAATCCAGGTTCATAGATCGGTATTTTACCATTATTAAGCATCTCTATTTTTTCTTTTGCAATATCAACGCAAATAACATTGTTACCAAAATCGGCTAAACCGGCTCCGGAAACCAATCCAACATATCCCGTACCTACAACACAAATATTTTTCATTGCACCTCTCTTTTTTTTTATTTTTAAAATATAACAAAATAATCCATGATTTCAAATATATTTTTAACATTTTGATCTTAAACTTCCAAAACCCTTATTCGTTTGATTCTAGAATATTATAAAAAGCCCTTTACAGATAAAATATTTGATTTCAAAAGATATTAAAAACAAAATCGGTTTAAAAAATCAAATTAGAGTCAATAATAATAGAATGTAAGCAGAATTTCAACAGTTACTATTTCCGAACAATTATACAAAATAGATACAGTCAATGAATTAAAATTTTTAGCTCTTTTAAAATCTACTTTTTTGTTGACGACTCAAGTTGTTGACGACTCAAGAAAATTTTATCAGAAAAACCATTGATTTTTTTTAGAATACATAAAGATTATCCACGTTCTATATTCACTTAAATTAATTCTCCATCAAACGCTTCGATCACATTTTTTACGGATTTCGGAATTTCTTTACTTTTTATTTGTTTTTTCTTTTTATCACTAAGTTCAACTTTTTCTACTCTAATTGAAATATTGGAATTCAACTTCTCATCAATTATTTTTTTTATTGGAATGATATTCTTTTCAACTTTTTTTAAATAAAATGTATTGTCAGTTCCAAGAATTAATATATTATTTACAAATTTGACTAAATCTATTTTTCCTAAAATATCACTTAAAGATGGTTTATTTTTTATAAAACTTCGAATAATATCATCCCAAATATCATTGATTTTTGACAAATTTATTTCTGAATTTGATACATTATTTTCACTTTTATCTGTCTCATCTTTTAAATTTAGATTTTTTTGTCCATCGTCTTTTCCACCTAATATTCTACTACTATAATTTTTCGATTTAGACACTTCTTTTTTGGTTTCTATCCTTGTATGATATTTCTCTTTGGGTTCATTTACAGTTTTTTGATTGGAAATACTTTTTGTTTTCTTTTTGATAGGTGTAATTTCATTTTCAGCTTTATCTAATATCTCACTTATTGAAAAAATATCATCAAGCTGTGCTAATTTAATGAACATTGATTCAATAAGAATACGTGGATTTGAAGAATATTTGATCTTATTCATCTGCTCTGTAACAATTGACAACATTTGAATAATTTTTCTCTCTTCAATATTTTTTGATATTTCCTTGAAATTATTTTTTACATTTCCCGTTGCTTCCAATAGTTCTGTTGAATTTGTTGATTTTACAATATACAGATCTCTCAAAAAATTAGAGAATTCCGAAACTAATTCTATAATATCATATCCATTCATTATCATCTCATTTATCAATGATAATAATTTATTTATATCTTTTAAAATAACTGCTTTTAATAGATCAAAATATACTTCTTCTTTTATAATTCCTAAAATATCTATAATCATTTCATAATCAATTTTATCGTTACTGAATGCTGCTGCCTGTTCTAAAATACTTTGAGCATCTCGCATACTTCCATCGCCTTTTTTCGCTATCAACAATAACGAATCATCATCAATAATTATCTTTTCTTCCTTGCAAATATATTTTAATCTATTGATTATTTCAGAAATAGAAATTCGCTTAAATTCAAATCGTTGACATCTGCTAAGAATTGTTGGAATCACTTTTTGTAATTCAGTAGTGGCAAAAATGAACAAAACATAACTTGGCGGTTCTTCTAATGTCTTAAGCAAA
Organism: Fidelibacterota bacterium; assembly: GCA_034723415.1. Classification (GTDB taxonomy): domain Bacteria; phylum Fidelibacterota; class Fidelibacteria; order Fidelibacterales; family Fidelibacteraceae; genus TCS52. Next base: position 7,443 of record JAYEOX010000037.1, read on the forward strand.
GCATTGAAAGCATCTTTAGTTATTTGATGGAATTCATCAATGATAAAAACCTTATATTTTCCCTTTGTAGGAGGATATTTTATCTGCTCGCGTAAACTTCGGATATCATCTATACCACGATTAGAAGCGCCATCGATTTCTACGATATCCAAACTGCGATCTTCAGATATTTCTTTACAGCTTGAACATTTATTACAAGGATTTCCATCTTGAGGATTTTCGCAATTTACTCTTTTTGCTAAAATGCGAGCTGTTGTTGTTTTTCCGGTTCCACGCGGCCCACTAAAAATATATGCATGTCCCATTTTATCTTTTTCGATTGCATTTTTTATCGTCTTTGTAATATGATCTTGTCCAACGACATCATCAAATGTTTGCGGTCTATATTTTAGTGAAATTACTTTATAATCCATAATTATTCTCTTAATGTATTATTTAAAAACCCCAGGTTACTCAGCACCCAGCTCAATAACTTACCGCTGCTTCCTTCCGGACCTGACGGAATTCAGTATTTCACTGTTGCACAAGACCTGAGGTTTTATTTGTCAATATTCCCTTTCATAGTTTTATAAATTAAGAAATGATGTGGTAAAACACAACCTTATTTTTTATTTTATTTGAATTGTAATACAATTTCATAAACTCACATTGTACAAAGTCATATTGCCACAAAGTCATTCCCTCATTCCGTCTTTCGTAAATCTATTTTACTCTTTTTCATTATTTGTTTTTTTCCCAAATTCAGGATCTATCGGTAAATATTTAATTATAATAAATCCCGGAATTGTTGCTATAACTACCCATATAAAAAAGTGTTCATATCCAATAATTTCTTGGATCCATCCGCTTACCATTCCTGGGATCATCATTCCAAGTGCCATAAAACCTGTCGCTATTGCAAAATGAGCTGTTTTATATTTTCCTTCAGCTACTTGTATCATATACAACATATAGGCAGTGAAACCAAATCCATACCCAAATTGCTCAATACCTACACAAATATTCACAACGAGAAAACTATCCGGTTGCACTTGTGATAAAAATATATAGACAGCATTGGGCAAGTTTATTGCAATTGCCATCCACCAGATCCAATATTTTAAACCATTTTTCGCCGCTGCAAATCCACCAAGCAATCCGCCAACTGTCAATAATAATATTCCGACAGTTCCGTAAATAATTCCATATTCAGCAGTTGTCATCGCTAATCCGCCTGCCTCTTGCGCATCTAAAATAAATGGAGCAGCAAGTTTTACCAATTGGGATTCACCTAATCGAAATAGTAATAAAAAGGCGATCGACAGACCAATTTTGTCCTTCTTAAAAAATTCAGCGAATGTTTTTAGAAAATCTATGAAAAAATCTTTCACATTTTTTTCTGTTCTAGCCGTTTCGATCTTTGGAATTGCAAATTTATGATAAATGAAAAATAATAGAAACAACCCACCCATTACTGCAAAGGTAACAATCCAAGATAATCTTACATTTCCGGAAGTTGCGACAAAAGTGGTATTAACTTTATTATCCAATTTGGAATCCAATTTTATTACAGCCATTCTCGGTTTATACCAATCATTTTTATTAAACTTAAATCTCGATCCGGCAATTAAAGAAATATTTTTATTACCTCTATCTCTCCCAAAATTCACAATGATTTCTTCATCTTCTACAGGAGCTTTTGATAAATGAAATTTTAACAACCCAATATTTCCTGATTGTTCTTTTATTTCCTTCTCTTTTTTGCCAAAATTATTTCTTAAAAATTTTTCTAAAGGGGTAGTAATAATTTTGCTCCATAAAGATTGTCGTTCGTTTTCAATTTCATCTTCGTTATTAATATTTTCATCATCCAGATTCTCAAATTGCTTATTCCAATCATTTACAGAATTTACAATTGAATCAATATACTTTTTTTCACGAGTAACGATTGGAATGGCCAAATTTTCCGGTTCACAAACAATTCTTAAATCACCTTCTTTTGCTGTAACATCGTTCACTTGATCAATCATGATCTCATGTTGTACGCCATTATTTAACTCAGCAGCAACATTGATATCAACACTATCTAAACCACTTTGACTCTCAATTAATCCTGCGAGAATTATTATTAATCCTTGACCGGTTATCATTGCAAACCTGTAAAATGTGCTTCTAACTCCGACAAACCATGCCTGCTTATGTTTAGATAAACCTATCATATAAAATCCATCTGCAGCAATATCATGAGTAGCCGAACTAAAAGCCATTAACCAGAATATACCAATAGTAATTTTAAAGAAATTCGGCGCCGGAATAGTTAAAGCAACTCCACCCAATCCTGCTCCTACAAGTAATTGCATTGTCAAAATCCAAAATCGTTTTGTTCGTAAAATATCAACTAACGGACTCCAAAATGGCTTTATCACCCAAGGCAAATATAACCAACTCGTATATAAAGCTATATCTGCATTCGAAATTCCCATTCTTTTATAAAATACAACAGATGCATACATTACTAACGCATAAGGAATTCCTTCTGCATAATATAACGATGGTACCCACCACCAAGGTGAACGATTTGCCTTCTTTTCAATACTCATAAAAAATCCCTTTTTTTAATTATATATCTTTTTGTAAACAGAATTAGGATAATAATGCAACAATATTTCTTCTACCGAATATCCTTTTAATGACATTCCCAAAGCTCCGATCTGACACATTCCCGCTCCGTGTCCCCAGCCAGCTCCATTATAAATGAATTTATCTATCGTACCATAACTATTTTTCTTATAGGTGATTACAATAGCAGAGCTAAACAAGAATTTCGGATGCAAAACTAGTCTAACATCGTAATCCTTATAAATTATCTTACTTTTAATTTTATCATTAATATCTTTATATTCAACTTCCAATTCTAACATTCTTCCGGATCCTGCTCTCTTTTTTGGAATCAACTGTAGAACTTCTTTTACATTTAAATCAAGTTTCTCATTGAGATTTTTTACTAATTCTTCTTGTGTAATTTCCTCTTCCCAACGATAATATTTTCCTTCTTCGTCAACATTTCCGAGATATTTTTTCAACTCACTTTCGTCAATTGTATGCGGGCTACAAAAAGCTTTCGGACTTGACAATATCCATTTTTTTGCATTCTCTTCTCTCGTTAAATCAATATCAACACTCGACTCTTTTGGCATATCCGGAATATTCTGCATATATGGAAGTGGAGTATTTTCCCAAAGATTTTCAAATTTTTCCATCATTCCACCACAGGATTTTGAATATCTTGCATCACAGATTTTATTATCATACATTATGACTTTTCCACGAGTGTTTTCTGTGCCTTTTTTTGAATGTTCTGTCAGATTATTCATGCCTTGATATCGCTGACAACAATCATCATTGCAAACATCAATTCCAAGTTCGATATGTTTCTTTTCTACATTTGCAAGCATCCACGAACGAGCTACAACTGTTTGTGCTTCGATAAGTGCCGTTGGACATTTCGCTCCCATTTCAGAAGTTGCTACACACATTAAATAATCTTCCAATGGCAATTCGTTAACTAACAATAAATTCCCATCAGAAATGGTTATTTCAACTGTATCCGGCAATTTCACCTCGATCTGCTTCTTCCAATGAAACACTCTTCCCGCTATAACCGGTTTCACAACAACATACGCTTCTTCAATGAGCTTTTTAAATTTTATCTGATCGCAATTTTCATATTTATCCGTATCAATTTCACAAAACAATCTGTTTTCTTTAATATTTATATTTATCTCTTCTTTTTCTATAGTAGCTTTTTTTCCATCAATTTCTATTTTATAGCTACCTTTAATTGGAATATTTATTGATACTTTTTTCTGTTTATCTTCCGGTAGAATTATTCCTACTCTTATATTCGGTTCTTTATTGGGAATTGTATCTGGTTTTAACATATTTTATGACCTTAAAATTTTCTCTAATTTATTTTTTAGTTAATTTTTTGCTCAATATTTAATTTCTTTTCTTTCTGTTCTTGTTTCTTCTTTGCGACCTTCAGACGGATGAGAAATCTTTTCCTCTTTACTTTTCCTCATTTCGCATTCCGTAATTCCTCCCTGATTGAAAAAAACAATCTCCCTAATAATGCAGGAATATAAACATTTTTACTTGAGAATTCAATTGTTTCTTCTACCAAATTAATTATTTTTTCATAAGAAAATTTTTGATAATAATTTGCAAATTTAGTCAATTCATTTAAAAGATAAGAATTTATAAGCAATTCATCAGATCCTTCAGCTGCAATAATTTGTGCATCTCGCAACCAAAATAGAATTAATTGTAGTTTATTAATAAATTCATTGTAATCAGTTTTCGCTAATTTACTATATTCATTAACTAATTCTGTTAGATCTATCATTGTTGATGGTTTGTTACCAATTTTCGAGCCCATCATCAATCGCCAAAAATTCAATACTTTAGCATCTTCTTCAGAAAAATCTCTTGTCATCAACTCCTTCACCTTTCTCATATTACCATTACTAAGGCGAGCAATCCTATTTTTTGCAGAATCATCAATGTCTTTTTCATTTAAATATTCAGCTATTTTCTCTTCCGGAATTGGATTGAATTTTATTACCTGACAGCGTGATCTTATTGTAGAAGGAATTATACTTAATTTTTCTGTAGTCAACACAAAAACCGTCTGTGACGGCGGTTCTTCAAGAATTTTCAAAATTGAATTAAATGCTTCTATTCCCAACTGTTCGGCTAAATTGATAATAATTACCCTCCAACCGAATTCTATTTTTGAATATAACAGATCTTTTTTTATCTTTCGAATATTACTTATCAATATTTGTTTCGCTCCCTGCATTTTCAAGCTGGAATATGGATTTTCTTTCAAATTATTGATAATATCCTGATATTCTTCAAATTCTTCATTCGATAACCCGGCTAATGGATCGTCATCTTTTGGATTCTTACCACGAATTGTTGCAAATATTATTTGTAAATTCGGATGATTTATCTGTTTAATTTTTTTACATGAATTACATTCACCGCACGCTAAATTCTCTTTTGGATCTTCGCAATTTAATGCAGCTGCAAAATTTAAAGCCATACTAATTTTTCCGCTTCCCGGAGGGCCTGCAAATAGATATCCTGTTGAGACCATTTCTCTTTCAATAAATTTAGTTAATTTGGAATATATCTTTTCCTGGCCGATCAGTTCAAATAATTTTTCTTTTTTCATTTTTTATATGTGTTATTTCTACTTTTCCAATAATTCTTTTGCATTTTGCATCGTTACATTTGTGATATTTTTACCACTTAATAATGATGCAATTTCCTTGATCCTCTCTTCTTTATTTAATGACTTCACTTTTGTCATAGTTCGCTTGCCTTCAATAAATTTATCAACAAAAATGTGACTTTCGCCCAATGAAGCAATTTGTGGTAAATGTGTAATACACAAGACCTGATGAAATTTTGTCAATGATTCTATATGTTCGCCAACTATCCTACCGATTTTTCCGGAAACGCCGGAATCAATTTCATCAAATATTAAAGTTCCAATAGAGTCCGCACCGGCTAAGACCGTTTTGATTGCAAGCATAATTCGAGATATTTCTCCACCGGAAGCTACTTTAACTAATGGTTTGTAACTCTCGCCAACATTGGTTATTATCTGAAATTCTATTTCATCAATTCCATTGTTTTTTGGAACGACTTTTTCGTTCTTAAATTTTATATATTTATCATTTGATGCGGTTTTATTTGAAAATTCAACTCTAAAATTACTATCTTTCATTCCCAATTGCAGTAATTTCTTTTTAATATCTTGAGAAAATTTTTCAGCAGTTTGTTCTCTCTGATCGTGAAGTTCAATTGCTGTTTTTTCCAATTTTTTTCTTATTAATTCTAATTTTTCCCTTGAGCTTTTTAAACGAGAATCGAAATCAGTTCCTTCGTTTATTTCCTGCTTGAGTAGTTCATAATAATCACAGAGTTCTTCATAACTTCTATTATATTTTCGCATCAGATAATTAATTCTTCCGACTCGATCTTGCAACCATTCAAATCTTTCATTATCATGTGGAATATTATCACGATAAGATGCTAATGTTTGGCCGATTTCACCAATTGATATCAGTACCGAATCCATTTCTCTTAACAAGCTTTCATGAGAATTATCAATTGAATTTATCTCTTTCAACTTATTATGCAGATCTTGGATTTCTGATAAAATTGATTCATCATTTTCATAAATATTAGTAGCAATATCATTTGATAATTCAACCAGTTTTTGAGAATTTTCCAAAATATTCAATTCTTCAACCAAACTATTTAATTCATCTTTTTGCGGGTCGATCTTTTTTAACTCATTGTAATGAAAATTTTTCAACTCTAAAGCTTGTAAAAATGATTCTCTATTTTTCAATAAATTTACATATTCTTTATATTGTTTATTAAATTGAGTGTATATTTTTGAATAATTATCTTTTTTGTTATCATTTGGTAAATAGTTATCTAAATATTCTAAATGATTTTTTGAGTTTAATATTCTTTGATTATCGTGTTGACCATGCATTTCAACTAAATTATTTCCTATTACTTTTAAACCTGAAATCGGCAATAACGCATCGTTAAAAAATGCTCTCGATTTACCGTTCTTAAATACTTCACGCCTAATATTTATCTCATCACCTTCAATAGGCAGATCGTATTTCTCAATAATTTCTTTTACCTCTTTACTTTTTGGAAATGCATCAAAATCGGCTTCAATTACCGCATTATTTCCACTATTTCCTATCATAGTTGTATCGGCTCTATCACCTAAAGTCAAACCAAGTGCATCAATGATTATCGACTTTCCAGCTCCTGTCTCACCGGTAAAAAGTGTCAGTCCTTTATTAAATTTAATTTCCAATTCATTTATTATAACGAAATTATTTATTTTTAGATTTTTTAACATGTTTTAATAATAATGAAAATTAGAAAAAATTCCAATTAATTATTTAATAAAGATTACATTTACTATAATAAATAACCATCTCATCGTTTCAGGATTAATTTTTACCTTTTAATTCTATAATTTTTACGATCATTTCATCACTTCGGAATTTTTCAACTTTTTAGTTTTCTTGTTTTATATTGATTTCATCACTTCAAAAAATTATATATTCATTTATTCGCACAACATTCATTTCAAACCCAAAGAGTTGGTATTATTATAACATCTTCACATAAGTCACAAACCAAACCCTGAAAGGGTGATATAATTTACTAAATCCAATCAGATCAATTTGAATTAATAGTTTACCTCTTGCTTTCTGCCCTGTTGAAATATGCTCATACTTCGCATTTCACAGGGTAAACTTTCCGCTTTCTGCTTTCTACTTTTTTCTTTTTCCCATTTCCCGTTTCCCGTTTCCCGTTTTCCGTTTCCCGTCTTCCTTTTTCCTTTCTGCTTTTATCTTTTACCTTTTATCTTTTACCTTTTATCTTTTATTTTTTATCATGTTTCCCTTGTATTAAATTATTATTATAATTATACTTAAATATATATAAGTATTGAGGAAATATGGTTATTGTCAAAGATCCAATCAATTGTAAAATTAACGAATTAAAAAATAATGACTAATGTTAGAGTAAATATTATAAAATTAACTCTTATTATGTATTTTATATGTTTTTGGAGTTGTAACGAAGGCAAAAATAGAATTAAACAAACAACTTTTGATAATGCTTTTCAAGAAGAAAGAAAACAGATGGTTGAAGAGCAGATAATGAAGCGTGGTATATCGGATTCGCTAATAATTGAAGCATTTCTTAATGTTCCGCGTCATAGATTTGTGCCAATAAAATATAGAAAAATGTCATATAAAGATCGTCCTTTGCCAATTGGTGAAGGTCAAACAATTTCTCAACCATATATCGTAGCTATTATGACACAAGTATTGAATTTATCAAAAACTGATAAGGTTTTAGAAATCGGTACGGGTTCAGGTTATCAGGCTGCCATATTGGGCGAATTAAGTGATAGTGTTTATACGATTGAAATTATAGAATCCTTAGGGAACAGAGCAAATAAACTGTTGAGAGAAATGGGATATGACAATGTGAAAGTAAAGATCGGAGATGGTTATCAGGGCTGGAAAAAATATGCACCCTTTGATGCGATAATTGTTACCTGTGCCCCGACAGAAATACCTAATGCTTTAAAGAATCAATTGAATGAAGGTGGAAGGATAATTATTCCTGTTGGTTCATTTTATCAAAATTTAGTTTATTTAAGAAAAGTAGATAATAAGATCAAAAAGGAAAAAGTATTTCCCGTCAGATTCGTACCAATGGTGGATACCAGCGGAAAGAAATATTAAACATCTTATTTTGTGACACAGATCAAATTATTTAATTTTTTCAAAAAAACATTTGACATTTGTAAATAATTTTTTATTTTTAATGATATAAAGAAGATGTTATAATAATTAAACAAAAAATATAGCAATTAAAACACTGAAAATAGGAGTAATATATGTTAAATGCAAACGAACTTATATCCGTAGCGGAATCATTACCGTTAGAGTTAAAAACAGAACTATTAGAACGACTTTTGTACAGTTTGAATCCTTCTCAGAAGAAAATTGATGAATTGTGGGCAAAAGAAGCAGAAAAAAGAGTTGAAGAGCTAAAAACAGGTAAAGTAAAAGCAATTCCCGGAGAAAAGGTTTTCAAAGAAATTCGTGAAATATTGTCAAAATGAAATACTATTTTCATCCTTCAGCAAAAATCGAATTGAGAGAAGCAGTATCCTATTATGAGACCTGTGGAACAAATCTCGGAGCGGAATTTGCGAAAGAGATCTATTCAACTATTCAGCTTATTACAAAATTTCCCAAAGCATGGACTCAGATGACAAAAAATACAAAAAGATGTATTAGCAAACGATTTCCTTATGGAGTTATCTATCAGATTGAAAACAGGCATATTCTAATTATTGCAATAATGCAACTGAATAGAAAACCTAATTATTGGAAACATAGGATACTAAAAAATAAATAGCAAACAACCTACTCAATTAAACAATTATTTATTGACAAAAAAAGGAGTATAGAAAAACAGATTCTGCATTTTGACGTATTATTATGTAATATAGATCAAATTATTTAATTTTTAAAAAAAAACATTTGACATTTGTAAATAATTCATTATATTAAATCAAGATGAAGCAAAAAAATATTATGAAAAAAATTCTACTATCAATAATTATAACTCTTACACTCGCAACGATCACATTTGCCTATGATGGATTAGAATTTTTTAATGGTAGGTCGGAGAATAATGATATAATTCTTGAATGGAAAATTAATTCTCAAGAAGATATTGAATCATTTGATATTTTGAAAAAAAGAAGCAACGACACTGACTATAAAAATATAGACAAAATCAGCTCAATAGGACCCGGTTTATATTCGTATAAAGATGAATCTCCACTTTATAAAGCATCCGGACTTAGTTTTAAATATAAATTAAAAATAATATTTGCTGATCATGTTGAATATTCTGATCCGATAGAAGTTAATATGAATATCTCAGGCGTTAATCAAACGTGGGGCAGTATTAAGGCGATGTTTAGATAATTTATAAATTAATAAATATTACAAATTTGAAAGACCAATATTTTTGGTCTTTTTTATTATCATTAAAAATTATTAATGATAATATCTTAAAAGTAGTTTTTATAAATGTTTGTATATGCTAATTTTAATATTACCTTTAATTTAACATAAGCTGTAATTATAAAAAAGTTTGCGACTTTGCGACTTTGCCTGCCTGCAGCAGGCGGGCGTGAAATCTTTTTTTTTACTACATCACCATTAATTACATTTATTCAAAAATTCTTTCAACGATCTTTTTCGAAATATTTGTCTTCTCTGAAATTTCCTCAGGTGAATGTTTTTTGAGATTTTTCACCGATCCAAACTCTTTCAGTAAAATATTTTTTCGCTTCTCACCTATTCCTGGTGTAATATCCAATATACTTTTTGTAATGTCTTTATCTCTTTTACTGCGATGGTAAGTGATTGCGAATCGATGCGCCTCATCACGAATTTTTCTCAAAAGTATTACTGCCGGTGATGCTTTAGGAATATTTTGTGCTTTAGAATAACCCGGAATAAATACTTCCTCTAATCGTTTAGCTAATCCAATTATTGGCAAATTATGAAGTTCTAATTCATCTAATACTTTTTTTGCTGAATTTAGTTGTCCTTTTCCGCCATCAATTAAGATCAGATCAGGCAACATCTTATTTTCATCTAATAACCGTCTATATCTGCGAAAAACTACCTCTTTCATACTCGCATAATCGTCTGACTTGTCAACAGAT
>JAYEOX010000037.1:17899-21512 GCA_034723415.1 Fidelibacterota bacterium
CCGGCTATTTTCAATAAATATTCTTCAAATAATTCTAATTCATCTTCTATATTTACAAATATTTCTTTGGGAATAAATGTTGTATCAGAATAATAGGAACGAATGAAATTTTTCACAACTATTTTCGATTTTTGATCATGAATGTTTTTTAAATAGAATTTTTCACGACCAATTAAATTCCCTTCGCGTAATCGAAAAAGAACTACAACAGCATCATTTTCCATAACCGATGCTACAATAATATCTCTGTTTTTGAAATCCGTTTGTATAACATTTTGTCTATTTTTATATTTATTCAATATTCTTAATTGATTTCTATAACGAGCTGCTTTTTCATATTCAAGGTCCTTTGACGCCTTGATCATTCGTTTATTTATCTTTTTAATGATATTGTCTGTCTTACCATTTAAAAACCTGATAATTTCATCAACCATCTCCTTATATTCGCCCTCTGCAACAAACCCTTGACATACACCACCACAATTTCCCATCTGATACTGTAAACACAATTTTATTTTTTTACTTTCAATTATTTCCTTATCAATTTTATATTTACATTTTCTGATTGGAAAAATTTTATTAATTATCTGTAATGTTCGTTTTAATCTTTTTCCGTCTGTATAGGGACCAAAATACCTTGAACCGTCTTTTACAATATTTCTTGTTGTAAATATCCGAGGAAAAAGTTCATTGGTAATCCGTATAAATGGATATGACTTACCATCTTTTAAAGCAATATTATATCTTGGATAATATCTTTTGATCAGATTATTTTCTAATAATAGTGCTTCTACTTCATTATCGGTAATTATCCATTCGATATCTACGATTTTTGAAACTAAAACTTCTACTTTTGCATCTAATTGGTTTTTTCTGAAATATGATCTGACACGATTACGAAGTAATTTTGCCTTGCCTACATAAATTACTTTATTTTTTATATCACGAAACAAATATACGCCCGGTTTTGCGGGAATTTGTTTAAGTTTTTGATTTAAATATTTTTCTGTATCATTCATTCATGATCCACAAAATTACAATTAATTAAAAAATTGTTTCTATTTCATTAATTACTTTAGGACTTTGTTAATCTCGTAAAAAACGAATTATATATATTGTGGCGTAAAATCTTTTTCAACTTTTATTTGCACCATTACAGACGGGCGAAAAGCTCTTCAAATTTCTAATTTCCAATTTCCAATTTCCCGTCTTCCTCTTCCTTTCTACTTTCTGCTTTCTACTTTTTTCTTTTTCCCATTTCCCGTTTCCCGTCTTCCGTTTTCCTTTTTCCTTTTTCCTTTTTCCTTTCTACTTTCTGCTTTCAACTTCACCACCCACCGGAAGCACCGCCTCCGCCGAAGCCGCCACCTCCACCGGAAAAACCGCCAAATCCACCACCGGAAGAAAATCCTCCACCTCTGGATCCACCTAATGCAGAACCTAAAAGCAGAAATGGTAAAAATCCCATTCCTTTGCGGCGACGACCTGAACCAAATATTCTTCCAAGTAAATTCATAATAATTATAAAGACAATTACAATAAAGCTAAACGGTAAATTACCGGTATTTGCTTTTTTCTGTGAATTTTGATAACGAGCCAATTCTTCATCTGAAATATCAAATTTCTTATTAATAATTCCGGTAATATTAGCCAATCCTTTTGCTATACCACCTGAATAATTTCCTTTTTTAAACTCCGGGGTAATTGCATTTCTGATAATATATCCCGCTTTTAGATCGGTAATTATTGATTCCAAACCATAGCCAACTTCAATCCTGATCTTTCTTTCAGCTATAGCTACCAAAAGTAGGGCGCCATTATCATATTCCTTCTGCCCGATTTTCCATTTATCGACAACTCTCATTGAGTAATCTTCTAAATTTTCGCCTTCTAAACTTTTTAGAGTTAATAAAACGACTTGAGAGGAATTTTTTTGTTCATTTTGGTAAAGAAATTGTTCAATTTGTCTCTCTTCATTAGCATTTAAAATATTTGCATGATCATTAACTCGTCCTTGCAACTTTGGTATATCAAGAGCAAAAGCTGTATTAAAAAAGATAAAACTTACTAATACTAAAATTATTTTTTTCATTATTTCTCCAAAATATTTATTTCATTCTCAAGTTCATTTTCATCATCTTCTTTGATCGGGAAATATTTTGACAATAATTTACCGCATTCATCAATAGCTTCTATTAAATTATTAGCTAATTTTTTACCTTTAACACCATTAACAATATGAATTACAATATCATCCCATTTTTCTTGTGTTATCTTTTCATTAATTCCACTATCGGCAATAAGTTCAATCCGATGCTCAAGCAATGAAATAAAGATCAATATTCCGGTACGATCTCTTGTCTTATAAACTCCGGATTCCATAAAATGACGAATTGCTCTATTTTTTACTTTTTCTTTCATAACTTTTTTAGGGACAATTAATCTATCGATACTTGAGATATTTGCAATGAAATAAAATATGGCAATAATAACAAAAATTGATAATCCGTAGAACATTACTAAGTAATTTGAATTATAATTCCAAAATAAATTTTGTATTGTACTTTCAATCTTGCCGGAAAACATTAACATAATTGCGAAATAGACAAATCCAACAATAAAAGCAAAAAACAATTCGTATTTTGCATAATCATCGCTTTCATTTATGAATGCTGTTGCGATCTCACCGGAAGTATTTTTCTCGGCATTCTTTACCGCCTCACCAATTCTCTTAACATCATTTTTATTTAAAAATTTTTTTGACATCTTACTCCTTAATTTTATTATTTTAGAATTTATTTTTTTATTAAAAATCATAATTTACATACTATCATTTGATATTATCCCAGTAAAACAAATTATAAAAATAAATATATTTTTTCGTGCATTTTTTGTGTATTTCGTGGCAATAAAAATTAAAATTCAACTTTTGGAGCTTCTTCGGCACCTTGATCTGATTCAAAATACATCTTCTTTTCAAATCCAAACATTCTTGCATACATTACTTTTGGAAATGTCTTAATGTAAATATTATAATTTCTTGCTGCTTCATTGAATCTTTTGCGTTCAACTGCAATCCTGTTTTCAGTGCCTTCGAGTTGATCTTGCAAAGCTAAAAAGTTCTGATTTGCCTTTAAGTCAGGGTACTTTTCTACCACTACCATAAGGCGTTGCAGTGCTGAACTTAAACTACTTTGTGCTTGCTGGAATTTCTGAAACATTGCCGGATCATTTAACATTTTATCTGACATTTTCAATGTTCCGCCTGCTTTTGCTCTCGCTTCTGTAACTTCTAAAAATGTCTCTTTTTCGTGAGTTGCGTAACCTTTTACTGTGTTTACCAAATTAGGGATCAAATCTAATCGGCGTTGATAGACATTTTCAACTTGGCTCCATTTTTCCTTAACTGTTTCCTCAAATTGAACCATTCCATTATAAATTTTCACACTGTAAATCACGGCGATCAGTATAATTCCTAAAATAATTAAAGTTTTTTTGTTCATTTCTCTCTCCTTTTTTTTATAATTTAATCATAATAATAATAAATTACACTAATTATTTTTTTTTTACAACTTTTTAATTGAACTCCGTTGGAGTTCTTTTATTTAGTAAT
>JAYEOX010000038.1:0-18765 GCA_034723415.1 Fidelibacterota bacterium
GTTTTAAGTATATTTTCAGCATTCAAAATTTCTTTTCTTGTAAAATTAAAATATTTCATCAAATATTTGTGTGCGATTTTTCTATTTTTATATTTTTCAATCGTATTTTTTTGTCTTATTTGAACATATTCACCGGAGATGAAGATATGTTTATTATTTATAATTCTCGAAGCAACTATTTTATTTAAATAATCAAATGATCTGATCCAGTATTCTTTAAATTTTTCATCGGTAATGCAAGATTCAGAAAATTTGTATCGAAATTTTTTCTTGCTGTTCTTGATTGAATATAATTCATAATGTTTTTCATTATTATATTTTAGTAAATATTTTGTGATTGATGTTGAGAATTCCATTACTTCTTTTTTAGTTAGCTTTACAGGCTCATAGATCATAAAACCCGGGTCAACAATATATTTTTCGTCATTAATATTAATAATTACAAAAAAGTGTGGAAATGTCTCTCTTTCCATTTCGCCTATAATAGCATTTGCTGAAATATTATTATTTCTCAATAATTGCATAATAGTATTAGATAAAGAAAAGCAAGTTCCACCTCTAAATAATTCTTTATTTTCTTTTAATAATAATGAAAAATTTCTTGGTCGGTTTTCGGAAGATAAAACTAATCTAAATATTTTTGTAATGTTTTCATAAGGAATTGTTTTAATTTCTAATAAGATATTATTTAATATTTCTATATTATTTTTTTGCATATTAAACTAACTATTTTGTCAATTCTAAATGTAAACTTCCATATTTTAAATCAAATTCAATAATGATTGGTTTCATAGGAATTGTTTTAGACATCCAAATAGATAATCCCATTCCACCTTTTTTCTTTAATTTGGAAGATGATTTATGTGTTGGCTCATAGAAATTGCATAATACCTGCTTACCATTAAATAAGATCCGTTTATTTTTTGTTTTGATAAATTCATAAGATATTTCTTTTGATTCTTTGAATAAGTTTAATCTTACCTTGTAACTATTGACATAAATTGAATCCATTAACATGATCATTGCTGTATATTCATCACGAATGGGGCTTGATAGGGAAGATGTATCAATTTTACTGACATCAAAAATAATATGTTTATGATATTTACCTTCGTTTATTTTTCTGTCTAATTTGATTGTATGATAATTCGGATAACTTGCTATTACAGTTATTGTATCTCTAATTTTATAGAATTTATCAACTAATCCGGTAGTTTTTAAAAGAAATTTTGCTGTAACATTATTGTTATTTTTATTAATAGTTAATTTTGCTTTTCCGCCTTTTATTCCCTTAAAATAAATTTTGTAATTATATGTTTCTGATAATAAAATTGAATTAAGAAATAATAAAGCAAATAAAATGAATATTAAAATTTGAATTTTTTTGATCAAAATACGCTCATATTAATCAATTTTATGGTTAAATTGTTGAAAATAAAGATTCTCATATTTTGGGCAATTTTCTAATAACTCTTCATGTGTGTCTTGACATATAATTTCACCATCTTCCAATACAATAATATTATCTGCATTCAGAATAGTTGAAAGTCGATGAGCAATTACTAAGCTCGTTCGTCCTTTCATCAATTTATTGATACTTGTCTGAACAATTTTCTCTGATTCGGTGTCGAGTGAAGATGTGGCTTCATCAAGTATAAGTATAGAAGGATTTAAAAGAAGTGTGCGAGCGATTGATATTCGTTGTTTTTGTCCACCTGATAATTTTATTCCTTGATCACCAATAATCGTGTCCCAACCATTTTCTAAATTTTCAATGAATTCACTTGCATTTGCTATCTCAGCTGCATTTTTTATTTCTTCAATAGAAGCGCCGGGATCCCCATAAGCAATATTATAAAAAATAGTATCATTTAATAGTTGAACGTCTTGTGAAACGATGCCGATCAGCTTATGTAATGAATCGGCTTGAATTGATTGAAGATCTGTTCCGTCTATTGATATTGTGCCTCTTTCTTGAAGATAAAATCGTGCTAATAGGTCAGCAATTGTGGATTTTCCGGATCCACTTGCTCCAACTAATGCATAAGTTTTCCCTTTTGGGATAGTAAAATTAATATTTTTTAAAACATGCTGAGTTTCATATCTAAAATAGACATTTTTAAAAGTAATATTATTTTTAAAAACATATATTTTTTTAGCATTTGGAAGTTCCATTTCCTTTATTGGTGTATTTAAAATGTGAAAAATCCTATCTGCTGCAGAAAGTCCTGTTTGGATTTGTTCATTTACTTTTGTCAATTTTTTTATTGGCTGTAAAACATAGAATAATAGGAAAATATATCTCAAAAAATCTTCAGAATCCATACCTGTTCCTTGAATGACCATTCTGCCGCCAATTGTAAATATTACAATACCGGTTATTACTCCGATCATTTCACTTAATGGTGAAGATAATGCAGATAATTTAATTTTACGAAATTGTACACTAAAAAATTTTCTATTATTTTTTCTGAAGTTTTTTATTTCATCACTTACTCTATTAAATGATTTTACTAATCTTACAGCATTAAGCATTTGTTGTAAAAAACTTGTAATTACACCTATTTGTTTTAAAGATCTTCGACCTTTTCGTCTTATAGATGCTCCTACGACCCAAAACAATAGACCGGTAATTGGAAACATAATAAACATATAAAGCGAGAATTTTAAACTAATATCAAAAAGAGCATATAGTATAAATATTACAGTTAACGATTCTGTCAATAATTTATTAAAAATTGTAGTTATAGCTATTCTATATTTAGTAACATCATTCATAATAATTGACATAAATTCGCCTCTGGATCTTCTATCAAAGAAGTCCATTGGCTGTTTTGTAATATGAGCATACAATTTATTTCTAGTATCATTAATTATCAATAATTCCATTTTACCGAATGTTATTTTTTTCAGAAAAAAGAAAATGCTTTTTAATAAAAATAAAATAACTATAAGAAATGTTAATCTTTGGAGTGCATCAATGGGGGATACCTCAGAAATGAAATTACGGACAGTATATTTTAAGTAACTATTTAAATTATTTATTGTCAATGGATCTGGCGATGTTATTTTCTGCGGTACAAAAATAGTTTGAATTAGTGAACTAATAATCCAAATTGAGGATACAGATGCCAATGAATAAAACAAAGAAAAAATAAGACCTGGTATTACATATCTTAAGTAGTGAAAAGCTGTCTTTAATAATTTTTTAAACAAGATTTTCTCTCTTATTATTTTTCAATTGCGTATTTTAATACATCCAACATATCATCAGTAAAATGAAATGTCAATTTCTTTGATACTTCTTTGGGAATTTCTTCGATATCTTTTTTATTTTTTTGCGGCAGAATAATTTTCTTTAGTCCTGCTCGATGAGCTGCAATCACCTTTTCTTTTATTCCACCAACCGGTAATATTGTACCGCGTAATGTTATTTCTCCTGTCATTGCAACATTATTTTTAACTTTTTTATCAGTTAAAACACTCACCATTGCTGTCAAGAGCGTAATTCCTGCCGATGGGCCGTCTTTAGGAATAGCTCCGGCTGGAATATGAACATGCATATCGCATTTTTTATTAAAATCTTTGTCTATATTTAATTCATCTGAATTTGCTCTAATAAAAGTCATAGCTGCTTGTGCGGATTCTTTCATTACTTCACCAAGTTTACCGGTAAGAATTAGTTCTCCTTTCCCCGGCATTTTTGAAGCTTCAATAAAAAGAATATCGCCGCCAACAACAGTCCAAGCTAATCCTATTGCAATTCCCGGACGAACCATCCTTTCGGCAACTTCACTATAATATTTTTGAACACCAAGTAGTTCTTTAACCCTGTCTTGAGTAATTTTTTGTTTTTTCACTTTCTTATTTTCTACAATTATTTTAGCGACTTTTCTGCATATATTTGCAATTTCTCTTTCTAAATTTCTTACTCCTGATTCTCTTGTATATTGCTCAATTATTAATTCTATAGCTTTTTTTGTAAAAGAAATATCTGATTTTGTTAATCCGTGTTCTTTAAGTTGTTTTTTTATTAAAAATTTCTTCGCTATTTGAATCTTTTCATCTATAAGATATCCGGGGAAATTTAAAAATTCCATTCTATCTTTAAGTGGTCCCGGAATGGGGTCGTACCAATTAGCAGTTGCAATAAACATTACATTCTGTAAATTAAATGGTACTTCTAAATAATTATCTGAAAAAGAAAAATTCTGCTCGGGATCTAATACTTCCAATAAGGCACTTGCGGGATCGCCTCTAAAATCATTGCCTAATTTGTCAATTTCATCTAACATAAATATGGGATTGTTGTAGCCGACTTTTTTAATTCCTTTGATTATTCTACCGGGCAGAGAACCAATATAAGTTCGACGATGTCCTCTGATCTCTGCTTCATCTCTAATACCACCTAAAGATATTCGATAAAATTTACGTCCCATTGCTCTGGCTATCGATTTTCCTACAGAAGTTTTACCTACACCAGGAGGACCTATAAAGCATAAAATAGATCCTTTAACAGCAGCATCGGGATTCTTTTTTAATTTCAATTTCCGTACAGATAAATATTCAAGGATTCTAAGTTTTATTTTATCTAATCCATAATGATCTTCATTTAAAATATTTTCTGCAGTAGATATGTTTAAATTATCTTTTGTGGTTTTAGACCAAGGCAGATTTATCAACCAATCTAAATAAGTTCTGATAATATTATATTCCGGCGATATCTTAGGAACTCTTTTTAAACGGTTTAGTTCCTTTTCTGCAACTTCATTTGCTTCATTAGGCAATTTGGCATTTTCTAATTTTTTATTTAATTCTTCTATTTCAACATCATCATCTTCTTCACCAAGTTCTTTTTTAATAGCTATCAATTTTTGCCTTAATAAATGCTTTCTTTGATTTTCATTTATTGCACTGTTTACATCGGATTTTATTTTTTTATCAATTTCAGATTGGTACATTGATTCGTTTAGTAATGAAATTCCCAAAGCTATTCTTTTTTCAACATCGGCAGTTTTTAAAATATTCTGTTTTTTATAGAGTGGTGTCTTAATTATTGATGTAATAATATCAATTAACTGGCCGGGATCTTTTATACTATTTATTACATCAGAGTGATCTGTTGTTATATAATTTGACACCAATGCAATTTTTTTAAATGATTTTTTTAAATTGTCAGAAATAGTGATCGACTTGTCATTATCTAATTTATTTTCTTCAACTATTTCAATTTTGCCTGTATAAAATGAATTGCTCTTTGAAAATGAATGAATTTTTATTCGTTTTACACCTTGAATAAAAATACTGCTAAATTTATCAGGCATTTTAAATGTTTTTAATAAGACAACTAAAGTACCATATTTATATACATCATCGAAAGTAGGATTTTCTATTGAAGCGTCTTTTTGAGACACAACCGCAAACAATTTATTTCCTTTTACTATTTCATCTAATAATGCCAGAGAGTGTTTTCTGCCAATATAAAGTGGTATAGATTGATTGGGAAATAAAATCGTATTTCTTAATGGTAGAATAGGAATTGAATTTGGTTTTGAATATTTGCGTATTTCCTGTGAATTAATTTCTACATCGAAATTTTCTTTTTTAAAATTAATATTAGACATCTATTCTTCCTTTTTTGATAAATCTTTTGTTGGTTCTGTTTCAGTATCTGATTGTTCTTGTAAAAAAATTGGTTTTTTGGCAGAAGTTCTGCCACCGGATTTGATTTTATATCTTTTTACGATTTTTTTATGTGTGGAATAATAGTTATGAAATATTTCTATTACTTTACCAGTAATTAATTCTCTATGGTATTGAGTTTCAATATCATCATCATACCAGTATCCGTCTTCTCGCTGTTTTTCATTAATAATATTTAAAAATTTATTTAATTTTTCATTTTCCTTTGTATATCCTAAACGATTAAAGACCTCTAATATTTTTAAAATTCCACCTTTGAATGAATCCTTATTAAAGTGTTTATTAGAAAATTTGTTCCATATTTCTTTTCCACTGACAACTCCACCGCTATTTTGATCTAAATAATTATTTAATATGAAATCGGCTCCTTTAAATATTTTCTTGCGATTCTGCATTATGGAATGATAACTACAAGCGTTAAGAACTTTTAATGTAATCCAAATATCTGATTTTCCGTTTGCATTGCCCCAACCACCGTCACTATTTTGTTGTCTTATTAACCAACGAATTGCTTTTTCAGCAAATTGATTGTGTTCATAATTATATTTTAATATAAGTTCTATAATATATACATTTAAATAAAAATTATAGGGGAAACTACCATCACTTTCTTGTTGTTTAAAAATATAATAGAATGATTTTTTTATTGTATTCATCCTGTTATGACAAAAATAATCATAGAGTTCGCTTAATGTTTTAATTAATGTTATTAATTGGTAAATACTCATTTTATTGTCTGGAATATTAGAAATTTCGTAATTTATCTCATCCAATGTTTTTAAATTGCCGACTCTATGAAAATCGTTCTTTAAATTTTCTAATGAACTTTTATATAATGGATCAGCAGGCAAAAGACGAAATATAAAGGTTACTAATTTATAATGGACAAGAGAATTTTTTGAATCCATTAATTTCTGGATTGGATTTACTTTTAATTGATTTAACCATTCAAGATTTTCATCAGTTTGAATGTCTTTAATTTTAAGTTTTTCCGGAGGGAGCTTTTGAGGAGCGATGTTCTTATCTGCCCTTTCTTCCCAACTAAGTAATTGGATTTTTTTTACGAGGTGTTCTATTTGCATAATTCTCTTCTAACTAATTTCATATTTTTCAAAATAATTTTTTTGAATATAAATCACATTCAAAAACAATGTAAATATAACAATTTATTTTTAAAATTAACTTTAATTTTTTCTTAAAATTTTACCTTCACCCATTACCATAATAGGATATGCACCCAAATGAAGAGGATTTTTATTCCATACTACCATACTTGCAAGTTTACCTTCTTCGATGGTTCCCAGGATATCGTCAATTCCCAAGATCTTAGCGTTTTTATATGTAATGATCGAAATTGCTTCTTCTTCTTTCATTCCGTGAATTAGAAAATATTTTAAACTATCTCTTAAGTTTGGAGACCAAATTACCGGATGATCGGTCATTAAACCATAAAACGCTTTTGATTTCATAAGTAGTTTTGTGCTTTTATAACTTGCATGAGCCAATTCAATTTTTGCTCCGATTCCACCTAATGGTCCAAAAACAATTGGAATATTATTTTTTGCTAATTCATCAAAAATTTGTTTGTGAAATACATCTCCTGTATGCTCAGCAGTTGCATTTATTCCATATTTTTTTACTAATTTTATCAGATATAACACATCATCTTCTTTGTGAACATGAATTTTTGCCACTTTTTCTCCGGATAAAATATCTAAAAGTGCTCTATCTTCATTAGTAAAAGTTAATTCATATTCTTTTACAATATCTTTTTGTTCAATTTCAAATTCAGCTTTGGTTAAATTTTGTTTTTTGTCAATCTTTTTTTTGTTGAGTTTTCTTAATGCTTTTTCTTTTTTTAGAATTGCTTTTTCTTTCTTTTGGATTGTTTTATCAAATTTATCTTCTAACATTGCATAAATCCCCATTCTTGTATCCGGTCTAGTTCCTTTCCAATCAAGTGTTGAACGGGGATTAAAACCTAATGCCATCTTGTATCCATAATCTTTGATAAGTGCATTTTTTCTGTTTTCAACAAAATTTCTAATTATCATTGCTTTACCTGCAATCAAATTTCCACTTCCGGGAACTATACAATTGTATAAAACACCAAAATCTACCGTATCTTTGAAAGCTTTATCATCAAAATAAACACTGTTTAAAGGATCGTTAAATGGTAGGAATTGATTTGTAATATCGTTGCCTTCTTGTTCATTATCCGGTTCGCCATCACGATATAATCCAATGTGTGAATGTGCGTCAATGAATGCGGGTGTAACATATCCTTCATAATCTGCTTTTATTTTTTTGTGTTCACGAACTTCAATGATTTTATCATTTTCTACAATAATTGATCTGTTTTCATATCTCTTTTTCCCGTCAAATAATACCTTTGCATTGATAACCAATTTTTTCTTTTTTGTCATTTTATCCTCTCAATTTATATGTTAATTTTTTCAATTATTTGCTTTATTGTTTTGCTCTTATCCTCTGACTTAAAAATTGCATTGCCAATCACGAATATATCTACACCTAATTTAGATAATGTTTTTGAATTTTGCAAGGAAACTCCACCATCCACTTCTAACAAAATTTTATCATTGTTATATTTTAGTTTCATTTTATTAAATTTCTTTATTTTATCGATTGTAGTGGGAATGAAAGTTTGACCTCCAAAGCCGGGATTAACAGACATTAATAAAACATAATCAATAATTGGGAAAATATCACTGATCAATTCAATAGGAGTGGAAGGATTTAATACTACTCCGGCTTTTATATTTTTTGACTTGATATGTGAAATCAATCGATTTAAATGTGTAACCGCTTCGTAATGAACAGAAATGTAATCAGCACCGGCGTCAATATAACTGTCAATTGTTTCTTCTGCATTAGTGATCATTAAATGCACATCAAGTGGTAAAGTAGTAATATTTTTTATCTGTTTGATTATAGAAGGACCAAATGTCAAATTCGGAACAAAATGTCCATCCATAACATCACAATGAATAATATCCGCGCCGGATCTTTCAATTAATTTAATCTCATCTTCTAAATTTAAAAAATCCGCCGATAGGATAGAGGGAGCTAATAGTTTTTTATTTTTCATAATTTTTCTCTTAAATTCAAATTTCTTTTGTTAGTTCTTGTTTGTTTTAGTTCGTTGCAAAAATGATTCAAAATACTGATCTGCATGATAAGAAGATCTGACCAATGGACCGGATTCTACATGAATAAATCCAAGTTCCATTCCAATATTTTTATAATAATCAAATTTTTCAGGAGTTATAAATTTTTCTACTTTTACATTTTCTTTTGACGGTTGCAGATATTGTCCGAGTGTGAAGTATTGAACTCCAACTTGATATGCATCTTTCATAATTTGAATTATTTCATTTCCACTTTCACCTAATCCAACCATTATTCCGGTTTTTGTAGTTGCACCGAGTTTTTTTGCATTCTGAAGTAAAGTTAATGATTGTTGATAATTTGCTTCCGGTCGTATTTTTTTATATAATGATCTTGCTGTTTCTAAATTGTGTCCTACAACATCCGGTTTAGCATTTATTACAGTTTTCAAACTCTCAATATTACCATTAAAATCCGGAATTAATATTTCTACTTTACAATTTTGATTTACGGACTTAATTGTTTCAATACTTTTTGCCCAGATTTCTGCTCCGCCGTCGAATAAGTCATCACGAGTTGGTGAAGTTAAAACCACATATTTTAATTTCATTAATCTAACTGCATTGGCAACTCGATTCGGTTCATCATTATCCGGTTTTGAGGGAATACCGTTTTTTACATCACAGAATCTACAATTGCGGGTGCAAGTATCGCCTAATATCATAAATGTAGCAGTGCCATTAGACCAACATTCCGGCAAATTAGGACAAAATGCCTCTTGGCAAACTGTATGTAAATTATTATCCTCAACTATTTTTTTTACTGCGAGATAATTTTTACCACCCGGTATTTTTGTTTTTAGCCAGTTTGGTTTTGTTTTGTTTATTTTTTGTTTTTTTTGCATAGTGTAATTTAAAAATATTTATCTGTTTTGGAAAGTGATTTATTAAGAATCTTTTTGTATATTCATATAATTCCTATTATATTATTAATGTTATGAGCAAATGTATGGATTTATATACTGTTATATGAACCTTTTTAAAGAATTTTATTCGTATAGTGGGAAGTTATATGTAATAGTTTCATTAATTAGATAAATAAAAAGGAATTTAAAAAGGTTTAAAATCTTCATTACCTCTAAACAGGAACAGGATAAGATTGCTAATATAATGGAAAAAGTAAATAATAAAATATAGCTGATTGAAAAGAAAAAAACTGGAAGAACTATTTATATCAATTAATGACAGGGCAAACGAAAGTGAATGAGTTGAAATTTGAGAAAATAAAAGAGGAGATAAATTAATGTCTATTCAACAATATTCTGTAAATCAACATCCAATTCAAACATTATTAACTTGGATTGAATCGGGTGCGATCGCAATACCGGAGATTCAAAGACCATTTGTATGGAACGGAGTAAAAGTAAGAGATTTATTAGATTCTCTCTATCAGGGCTATCCTGTGGGATATCTAATTGCTTGGAGAAATCCTACAGTTAAATTAAAAGATGGAACTACATCAACAGGTAAAAGAATTCTCATTGATGGTCAGCAGCGTGTTACTGCTTTAATGACAGCTATTTTAGGAAGAAGAATAATTGATAAAGATTATCATAGAAGAACCATTAAAATTGCTTTTCATCCTGAAAAAAGAAAATTTGAAGTTTCTAATCCAGCTATTCAGAAAGACAAAGTTTGGTTATCAGATATATCAAAAGTGTTATCTCCGGAATTGAAGATGTTGAAATTTGTGAGAGAATATTGTGAAATAAATCCAGATTCGGATCAGGACAATATTTATGAGAGCATAGAACTTCTACGAGGAATTATTAATAACCATATTGGTTTAATTGAACTAAATTCTGACTTAGACATAGAAACAGTAACTGAGATATTTATACGAAGTAATTCAAAAGGAGTTGTTTTGAGTCAGGCTGATTTTGCTATGTCAAAAATTGCATCAAATGAAACTTATGGAGGAAATGAACTTCGTAAATGTATAGATTATTTTTGTCATTTGGCTGTTGCACCGGAATTTCATGAAACTTTGAAAGATTTGGACAAAGATTTTTCTCAAACTTTATATTTTCAAAAAATGTCTTGGCTCAAAAACGAAAATGATGATATTTATGATCCATCCTATACAGATATGCTTCGTGTTGCTTTTACTTCTGAATTCAAGAGAGGTAGATTACAGGTTTTAGTTGCCTTACTATCAGGTAGGAATTTTGAAACACGAGAATATGAAGATACAATTGCAGAAAGTTCTTTTAAGCTTCTGAAAAAAGGAATATTCAATTTTATGAATGAAATAAATTTCAAACGATTCGTTATGATAATACGTTCGGCCGGATTTGTTGAGTCCTCGATGATAAGATCTCAAAACGTAATAAACTTTGCTTATATTGTTTATCTTACTTTACGTTCACAAAACATAAACCAAGCCTTAATCGGATCTTATGTAAGAAAATGGTTAGTTTTATCAATATTAACAAGACGATATTCAAGTTCACCGGAATCTCAATTTGATTTTGACATAAAGAAAATTGATGAAATTGGGTTTGAGAATTATTTAGAACAAGTGACCAGTGCTGAATTATCTGATGCGTTTTGGGATTTTGGTTTACCACAACAATTTAATACTTCAGTTGCAAGCAGCCCTTATTTCAATGTTTACTTAGCGGCACAAGTAAAGCTTAATGATAAAGGATTTCTATCTAAAGATATTTCTGTTAAAGATTTAGTTACTCATAGAGGTGACATTCACCATATATTTCCACGAGATTATTTGAAACAACATGGTCTGACTCGTGGTAGATATAATCAGATTGCAAATTATGTAATTATGCAAAGTGAAATAAATATCTCTATTGGCAATAAATCTCCGGATATCTATTTTAAAACAATTTTAGACCAATGTAATGGTGGTGGTTTGAAATACGGTGGAATTACAAAAAAATCTGAGCTTAAGGAAAATTTCGAAATGAATTGTATTCCAGATGGAATGGAAGAAAAAAACATTGATGATTATGAAGATTTTTTACTTCAAAGAAGAAAATTAATTTCACAGAAAATTAAAGATTATTATCAAAAGATATAATTATGGCAGGTCCAATAGAACATAGATCAGTTCAAAGCAGAATTTTATAATATTTAAAAAAATCGACCAATAAACAATAAACACAAAAATAATTTTTATATTAAAATGAATATATTTTTTGTAAATTAGATAATTAGGAAATAGGTTTTTTTATTATCAAAATGAGAGATAAATTATGGATAGACAAGATAAAATTCAACTTTTTCAAAAGCAAAAAGTAAGAACGCATTGGGATGAAAATGAAGAGAAATGGTATTTTTCAGTTGTAGATGTGATTGAGGTTTTGACTGATAGCCCAAGACCACGGAAATACTGGAATGCCCTAAAAACCAAGTTAAAAGAGGAAGGAAGTGAGTTGTCCCAAAAATTAGGACAACTGAAAATGCAATCATCTGATGGTAAATTTTATAAAACAGATGTGCTTGATACAGAAAATTTATTACGACTTATTCAATCAATTCCATCACCCAAAGCAGAACCTTTTAAATTGTGGTTGGCAAAAGTGGGTTATGAGCGGATTGAAGAGACCGAAGATCCTGAACTTGCTTTTGATAGAGCGATGGAAACCTACTTAAAAAAAGGTTATTCTAAAGAGTGGATAAATCAACGATTAAAAAGTATAGAAGTCAGAAAAGAACTTACAGATGAATGGGATACAAGAGGTGTTAAAAAAGGTTTGGAATATGCCATACTTACCAATGAAATTACTGAAGCATGGAGTGGCCTGGATGTAAAAAATTATAAAAAATATAAAGGATTAAAGAAAGAAAATTTAAGAGATAATATGAGTAATCTTGAATTAGTTCTTAATATGTTAGCAGAAGCAACAACAAGCGAAATCAGCAAAGAGAAAATGCCAAAAAATTTTGATGAAAATAAAGTAGTTGCTAAAGAAGGTGGCACTATTGCCGGAAATACAAGAAAAGAAATTGAGACGAAAACCGGAAAAAAAGTTGTGACAAAGCTCTCTACTAAGAAATTTTTAGAAAATAATAAGAAGAAAAAAAGTTGATTAAAATTTTCAATATCTTATTCTTAAAATATTCATAAACACAAAAATAATTTTTATATTAAAATGAATATATTTTTTGTAAATTATATAAATAAAAATTAGGTGATCTATGAAAAATATAAAAACAGCAATTGCACAGAAGAACTTCACAGTTGGCGATTTGAGAGGAAATTCAAAAATTATTATTGATTCAATTGAAAATGCGAAGAAGAATAATGTTGAAATTGTAGTTTTTCCTGAACTCTCTGTAACCGGATATTTTCCCAAAGATCTACTATTTAACAAACAATTTATTGAAGATAATTTGAAATATTTAGACAAAATCGTAAACTCTTGTGATTTAATAACCGCTTTGGTTGGATTTGTTAATAAAATTGAGGATGATATTTATAATTCCATTGCAGTTATCCAAAATAGAAAAATTGTAAAAATAATTCATAAAACAAATCTATCAATTGATGAAAAAAGATATTTTGCACAAAATGAAGATATTAAACCGGTAAATATAAAAATTAAAGATCAAAATGTTAAAATTGGAATTGAAATATCTGAAGATTTTGAAAATAATGAAAATAAAATAGATATAACTAGAAAACTTGCTGAAAATGGAGCGGAAGTAATATTTTGTTGTAGTGCTTCACCATATTATTTTAATAAATTAGAAAAGAAACAAAAATATATTTCAAATAATGCAAAAGAGAATAATTTATCGATCATTTACACTAATTTAGTTGGCGGACAGGATGATCTGATCTATGATGGAAATAGTTTTGCAGTTGATGAATATGGAAATATTTTAGCTGTTTGTAAAGGTCATAAAGAGGAGATAAAGTATTTTAAAATTGGGAATACTAATAAGATTTTGTCCTTTCCAAAGATAAATAAAATGGAAGAATTGTATAATTCGCTCGTTCTTGGAATTTCTGATTATTTTCGTAAAACAGGTTTCAAAGAGGCGATTTTGGGCTTGAGTGGTGGAATTGATTCTGCGTTGGTTGCAGTTTTGGTATCGGAAGCGATCGGTAGCGAAAATGTTTATTGTTACGCTTTGCCGTCTGAATTTAGCAGCAATCATTCTATTGAAGATTCCGAAAAATTAGCAAAGATTTTGGGAATAAACTATACGGAAATTTCGATAAAGAATAGTTATAATAATTTATTGAATACATTAGGAAAAGAATTTGAAGGAACGGAATTTGGAATTGCAGAAGAGAATCTACAAGCAAGAATTAGAGGGACGCTCTTAATGTCAATTGCAAATAAATTCGATCGTTTGGTGCTTACAACAGGAAATAAAACTGAAATTAATTTGGGATATTTTACTTTATATGGTGATTCTGCCGGAGCTCTGGCACCAATTAGTGATTTAAATAAACTTGAAGTTTATGCTCTTTCAAATTATATAAATAAGAGATCCGAAAAAGAAATAATTCCACAAAATATAATTACTAAAAAACCATCTGCAGAATTAAAAAATGGTCAATATGATCCATTTGATTATGAAATAGTCAGTCCATTGGTTGATGAAATCATTAATAACAATAGAAGTAAAAATGAATTGCTGAAGTTAGGATATAATAAAAAATTGATTGATGAGGTTATTGAATTAATAAGGAAATCTGAATATAAAAGACATCAACTCGTTACAGGATTGAAAGTTTCAGAAACGATGGTTCATAAAGATAGAAAAATGCCGATCGTAAATAAATATACTTTTTAAATTTAAAGTTAAATGAGAATCAGTACAAAAAAACGAAGTATTGATAACATATTTCAAAGAACACCGGTATTAAGTTTTTTGATATTATTTGTAATTGGTATTATTATTGCAAATTATTTTGAAATAAGTATGCTACTGATTTCATTGATTTTGGCTCTACTTTTAGGATTGACATTCATTACATCAATTAAAACTAACGATTATTTCTTTATCATTATAATTATTTTTGCGGGAATGTTGAGATTGACAATTACCGAAGAGATAATTTCAGATAAAAGAAAAATTGAAAATATACCTGATAAAGTAACTGTACAGATCAAAAAACTTAATACAAATCCATTTTATATTAAATCGTATAATTGTAATGTAAAATTTGAAAACAATTCATTTCAGTCGGTTTTATATCTAAAAAATAGTAAGCAAATATTAGCCGCCGGAAAAGAGTATGAAATTTCAAATATAAAAAGCGAAATAATTGAGTCCAATAATAATCCATTTGTTTTTGATTACAGAAGATATATGGAAGTAAATGGAATTACACATACATCAAAGACAACAAAAAATTCACAAATTGTTGAAAAACAAATTTACAATCCTTTTTTATATTATTCTCAAAGATTCAGACGGAACATTTCATCAAAAATAATTTCGGTTTATGGTATCAAAAAAGGGAGTTTATTAAACGGATTTTTGCTTGGATTGAAAAAAGAAATACCGGAAAATCTATCAAATTCTTTCAAAGATTTAGGAATTAGTCATTTACTCGCGGTTTCAGGATTACATGTTGGATTTATTGTTTTGTTGTTTTATCAGTTGTTTGTTTTTGTTTCCATTCCTAAGAAAACCAGAATAATTTTAATATTATTTTTAATGTTTGGTTATTGTTACATAATCGGATTTTCTGCTTCAATTGTCAGAGCTTCATTGATGATGGGTTTTTATCTTGTTTCGCCGCTTTTTAATCGAAAACATAATGCCTTAAATTCTGTAGCGAGCGCAGGTTTAATACTTTTATTATGGAATCCGATGACATTTTTTGATGTTGGTTTTCAATTCTCGTTTTCAGCTGTTTTTGGAATTATTTTGATCTATTCACGATTAAAAAGAATGATAAATTTTAATCCAAAAATAAAAATTATTGAATATATTTACAACTTGATCTTGGTATCATTTTGTGCCGCACTTGCTACTGCTCCATTAAGTATTTATTATTTTGATGTGTTTAACTCATTGGCAATTTTCGTAAATATTATTTTTATTCCACTAACATTTTTGATCCTAAGTTCTACGATTATTACTTTACCATTTTTATATTCTACTCATTTTTCCGCAAATCTTTTTATTAACGGATTAGATGCACTGATTACATTGTTTCTCAAGATGATTCAAGTTACAGATAATTTTTCATATTGGACTATTCACTTGTCGGAATATAAAGCAATTTTTATCACCGGAGTATTGATAATTTTCATTTTGATATTAGTAAAGAAGAGTAATTTTAGAAAATATTTATTATCATTTTTAATTGTTTTAGCTATTGTTATTACTATTTGGAACAAGCAAGATGAAGTAATTACTTTTTCTTTAGAAAAGGGGAAAAGCGTATTAATAAAAAATTCAAGCAATTCTGTTTTAATAAATACCGGTAATGCTTCATATTTTAATAATGATTTTGAGAAAACGATTAAACCGGTAATGGATAAATTAGCAGTTAAAAAAATAACGGTTATTGTTACAAAAATAAGTAAAGACCGTGCATATAATTTAGAAAAAGTGTTACATAATTACGAAGTGGAAAATATCTATTCTCCTGAAAAGTTAGATTATATTTCAGATGAAAAAGTTACAGTAATTAAAAACGATTCAACCGTAAATATAGGAAAAACAACTTATGACTTTTCTAAATCCACTTATTATGGCAAAGGATTGCTCAATGTATCAGTGAATTTACATAACAAAAATTTATTAATTTATGAACACAATTTGCCACAATTAAAAAATAATACGATAATAGTTTCAAATACAAAAAGATTGAATTTAGAAAAGCTGCCGAAAAATTCGGAATTAATTTATGTTACAAGGCAAGGAAAAAGTAAAGTTCCAAATGTCTATAACTTAAATAAAAACAGAGCAAAAAGATGTAAATTGATCTTTAATAAATGGATAAGTTTATTTTGAGGGAAAGTAAAATATCTTGAAATTATTTGGAAAATAATTATATTATCAATAAGTTTAGATTAAATAAATAACATAAACAAAAAATAATATTTGTGTTATAATTAAGTGAAAGGAGAAAACAATGAAAATAAAATTACCTTTAGATAAAATGACTATAGCAGAAAAGCTTCAGACCATGGAAACTATTTGGAATAACTTGATGCGTAGATCTGCTGAATTTCCAACACCTCCTTGGCATAAAGATATATTAAAAAAACGTGAAGAAAATATTATTAATAAGGAAGATCACTTTACTAGTTGGGAAAAAGCAAAAAAGAAAATAAGAAATACGGTTCAATGAAAATCAAAATTCTTGAATCTGCTATAAACGATTTAATGGATGGATATTGGTTTTATAAAAATCAACTAGATGGATTGGGTAATTATTTCCTTGATTCTTTGTTTTCTGATATTGATTCGTTAACTATTTATGCCGGCATTCATTCCAAATATTTAAATAAATATCATAAAATGCTTTCAAAACGTTTTCCTTTTGCAATATATTATAAAGTGGAAAATGAAATAGTGCTAATTTATGCTGTTCTTGACTGTAGAAGAAATCCTGGATTTGTAAAAGATAAATTAACTTAAGCATTAATCTAATTTAATAAATTTTTTGAAATTAAATCAAAAATATCTATAACTTAAATAAAAACAGAGCAAAAAGATGGAAATTGATCTTTAATAAATGGGTGAGTTTATTTTGAGGGAAAGGTAAAATGAGTAATCAATTAATAGAATTCGACAAGAATAAATCAAAAAACATAGACTATCTCGCCGGAATAGATGAAGCTGGAAGAGGACCGTTAGCCGGACCTGTTACAGCTGCTGCTGTAATAATTGAGAAAGAAAATGATCTGATAAATGATTCCAAAAAACTCTCAGAAAAGAAGCGAGAAAAAGCTTATAAATGGATAACAGAAAATGCTGTGAGTTGGGCTGTAGCATCGGTAGGAATTAAAAAGATTGATGAGATAAATATTCTAAATGCGAGTTTGTTGGCAATGGAAAAGGCAGTTAGTAAACTAAAAGTTACTCCACAAAAATGTTTGATCGACGGCAACAGAATTCCTAAAAATATGAACAACGCAGAAGCTGTGATAAAGGGAGATAAAATATCATATTGCATTGCAGCAGCTTCAATAATTGCAAAAGTTACGCGTGATAATATTATGAAAAAGTGGCACAAAGTTTACAAAGAATATCATTTTGATAAACATAAAGGATACGGTACGAAGTTACATTTAAAAGCAATTGAAGAATATTTTCCAACACCGCTTCATCGCTTGAGCTTTGCACCCGTAAGTGCCTTTAAATTCCCGCCTTATCCTAATAGAATTAAACTTGGTAAATGGGGCGAAAATTGGGCGATCTATTATTTGATTCATAAAGGATATAAATTCGTTCAACGAAATTATTTTGCCGGTAAGTTTGGAGAGATCGACATTATTATGAAGAAAAACGAAAGATACATTTTCGTTGAAGTGAAGACAAGAGGTCCAAAAGATCATTATGATGTTGTAGAATCGATAACAAGAGCAAAAGTCAGCAAGATGTTAAAGTGTTCAGACCATTATTTTTATAATAGAAAGATAGATGAATTTGAAGTTGGATTTGATGCCATAATTGTAAATGCAAAGAATTGGCAAAAACCGGAAATAGAACATTTTGAGGATATTAATTATTAGAATGCTTTGTATAACTAAACCAAATAATAAGAATCAAAATAAAATAATAAAAATGTTTAGAAGGTTAGAAGGTTAGAAGGTTAGAAACGATATCAAAATCCTAAAATAAAAATTTCAGAAATGATAAAATAGAGTTTAGATAGAACGCGGATGACACGGAGAAAGAAAATTAAAGAAAGCCACTAATTCACGAATAA
>JAYEOX010000038.1:18865-21068 GCA_034723415.1 Fidelibacterota bacterium
AAATTAAAGAAAGCCACTAATTCACGAATAAGAATTAATAATTGCAAATTAAATAAAGCCACTAATTCGCTAATAAGAATTAAAAATCAATTGAACTCTTTCAGAGTTCTTTTTTTGGAGAAGCATCTTTTTCTACAGGTTTCACCTGCAGTTATTTATATTTATCTGCTTCGCAGATTTATTTCTGCCTCCGGTCTTCGTGTTTTCTTTGCGATTTTGCGAGCTATATTATTTGTTTTTGCGCCCCAGCGGTAAATTTCTTTCCTTATCCGCGACAATCCGCAGATAAGAAAGAGTTTTAATAATTTTTAATTTTAAATTAAGAAAAGACACTCGGTAGAAATATCGGGTATTTTTTTTAATATTCACTTGTTTTTTTTAAACACTAACACTTTTTCTCTTTCTCCTAATATCCTGATGTCATATATCGGCAAGTAGGGAATATGTCTATGTGGTAAACAGATTTAGATTTTTTCATACTTGTAAAAAAGATTTAAAAATTTTATATTTACAATTATGAAATTGAATTCAAAATTATTAAAAAAGGATGGCTATGAGTGTAATTGATTATGTGATCATTATTTTTTTTATGGGTGGTGTTCTTATTGCCGGTACTCTACTCGGCAGGGGTGTAAAAGATATTAAAGGATATTTTAGTGCCAACAATGAACTGCCTTGGTGGGCTGTAATGTTATCTATTGTAGCGACAGAAACATCAGTATTAACATTTCTCTCAATTCCCGGACTTGCTTATATCGGGAATTTTTCATTTTTACAAGTTTGTATTGGGTATATTGTCGGTCGAGTAATAATTTCTTTTGTGTTATTACCAATGTATTCTCAAGGGAAATTTATTACAGTTTATCAAGCAATAACAGAAAAAGCCGGTATTCCGATGCAACGAATAATGTCAATAACTTTTATGTTCACTCGCTTGCTTGCTGATGGTGTGCGTTTATTCGCGGTTGCAATTCCATTGTCGATGATAACAGGTTTGAGTTTTATGCAATCGATCTGGATACTTGGAATCATTACTATTTTTTACACTTGGTTCGGTGGAATAAAAGCAGTTGTTTGGATGGATGTTGCACAATGGATAATTTATATCTCAGCAGGAATTATTGCTTTATGGGTTGGATCAAAAATACTTCCGGATATTTCAAATAGTTTAGCAACTGTATTAGAACAAGGAAAAGCACAAATATTCGACTGGAAATTTTCTTTGAAAGGATACAATATTTATTCAGGAGTGATCGGTGGAGCATTGCTATCAATGGCGAGTCACGGAACTGATCAGCTCATTGTACAACGAGTGTTAAGTTGTAAAAATATGAAAGATTCAAGGAAAGCATTGATCGGCAGTGGTATAGTTGTATTTTTTCAATTTGCTTTATTCATGGTCGTAGGGTTAATGATGTATATGGTTTGGAACGGAGCATCTTTGGAGATGTTGGGATTACAAAAACCGGATGCAGTGTTTATAAAATTTATTATAGAAAATCTTCCACCTGTTGTTAAGGGAATTACAGTTGCAGGAATTTTTGCAGCAGGTATGTCCACACTGAGCAGCTCGTTAAATTCATTATCAAGCAGTACGACAGTTGATATTATAAAACCAATTTTAAAGGAGAAAATTGATGATAAAAAGTTGCTTCATTATGGACGAATTGCAACTTTGTCTTGGGGAATTTTTATGGTTGGCGGAGCATCTCTATTCAGAAATATGAATAATCCGCTTGTTGAAATTGGACTTTCTATTGCATCGTTTACTTATGGAGGAATGCTGGGAATTTTCATTTTAGTAAGATTCTTTAAAAAAGTTGATACTTGGCAATATATTGTCTCATTTTTCGGAGCAATTATCACAATGGTATTTGTTATTAATTTTACAGAAATTCATTGGACTTGGTATGTGTTGATCGGTAATTTAGCTACAATTATTATTGAACAATTTACTGTTTTCATTAGAAAGAATTTTAGACATTAAGTTTGTTAGTTAGAATAATTTTATGGGGAAGAATAATATGAACAGAATAACAAATCATCCGGTTTTAGATTTTCCAAAAGATAGGAAAGAAGTAAAATTTTATTTTGATGATAAGGAATTATTTGGTTACGAAAATGAAATGGTTTCTTCTGCGTTGATAGCAAATGGGATCAAGGAATTTTCCATTCATCAAAAAAATGATATGCCGCAGGGAAT
>JAYEOX010000039.1:0-20892 GCA_034723415.1 Fidelibacterota bacterium
TTTGCAATATCAAAAATAATTTACTATTTTATAATTATGTTACAAAAGGATAAATTATAGATGCGTTTTAAATTTACAATTTTAATTTCTGATATTATTGCAACATTTGTGGCGTTTTTTGTTACATTTATATTTCGTTACAAGTTGAATATTTTTTCAAATGAAGCGGAATTGTATTTTTTTGACATATTAATTCCGGCAGTTGTCTTATCACTTTTTTGGATAATATTATTCTTCTATTATGGATTATATCAATTCCCCGTTGCTCCTTCAAGAACCGATGAAAATTTAAAAGTATTGAAGGCAACTTTTTATGGTGTGATGATTCTTTTTATAATTACATTTGATCTATATAGACCATTATCAATTACAAGGATTACACTGTTATTTTATTGGTTGTCTTTGATGTTCTTTGCAATCCTGAGTAGGAGTTTTCTTATTAGTTTTAGGAGACGAAGATTGGAGAATGGGATTGGTTTATCAAATGTATTGATCGTTGGTTGGAATCCATTTGCATTTAACATTTTTGATAAAATTGAAAAATTTCCCGCACTTGGTTATAGAGTAATTGGTTTTGTTTCATTGAATTATACTCAAAACAATGGGAAAAAATATAAAAATAAGGAAGTTATTGGAGGCATTGATTCACTTCCACAATTAATTGAAGATAACAATATTAGTGAACTTGTAATTGCATTCGAAACGAGTAATCATAAACGACTATTAGATGTTATTGATCGGGTTGGAAATATGGATGTTGGTTTAAAAATTATACCTGATATGTATGATATAATTTCGGGACAGGCAAGGACGAACCAAATTTATGGTTTCCCTTTAATAGATATTTTTCCAAGGCTTATGCCTAATTGGGAAAAAGTTATAAAGCGGTTTATTGATATTTTTATGTCGGTTTTTGCATTGATAATTTTTTTACCATTTTTGTTATTTTTTGGATTGCTAATTAAAATTGATTCTAAAGGTCCAATATTTTATCATCAAAAACGAATTGGTAAAAATGGAAAAGAATTCAGGATCTTTAAATTAAGAACAATGATTGTTGATGCTGAAAAGAAGAGCGGTCCGATTTGGTCACAGAAAGATGATCCGAGAATTACACGAATGGGCCGCCTATTAAGAAAAATTCGGTTAGATGAAATTCCTCAATTCATTAATGTACTCGAAGGGCATATGAGCATAGTTGGACCGCGACCAGAGAGACCGATTTTTGTTGATGAATTCTCCCAAAAAATACCACTTTATAAACACAGATTGAAGATGAAACCTGGAATAACCGGCTGGGCGCAGATCAAACATAAATATGATGAATCGCTTGATGATGTGAAAGAAAAAGTGCAATATGATCTATATTATTTGGAAAACATGTCGCTTAGATTGGATTTTAAAATAATTTTAAATACAATTAATATAGTATTTTCTGCAAAAGGACAATGAATTTTTAGGTTAGAGGTTTAGAAGGTTAGCGGTTTAGAAATAAATAATTAAAGTGATAATACGGAAATATTTTTCAATAATTTTAGTGTCCCTTGTGTAACCTTTGTGTTCCTCGTGGAAAAAAAATATAAGGAGAAAAAATGAGAATACCAATGGCAAATCTTAAATTAGAGTATGATTCTCTAAAAGATCAAATATTAAAAGAAGTAGCAAGTGTGTTAGATTCAACTGCATTCATTAATGGAGATCCTATTAAAGAATTTGATAAAAAAGTTGAGGATTTTTTAAAAGTAAAACATCATATTCCTTGTGGAAATGGTACCGATGCTTTGCAAATTGCTCTTATGTCATTAGGAATTCACCCGGGTGATGAAATTATCACAACACCATTTACATTTATTGCAACAGCGGAAGTAATAGCGCTTCTCAAAGCAAAACCGGTATTTGTAGATATTGATCCGGACACTTTATTAATAGATGTAAATAAAATTGAAGAAGCCATTACAGATAAAACTTTTGCAATATTACCTGTACATCTATTTGGTCAGATGGCAAATATGGATGCAATTATGAAAATAGCAAAAAAACATGATTTGAAAGTTGTTGAAGATGCTGCTCAAGCTTTTGGTGCGACTCATAATGGAACAATTGCCGGAACTATTGGTGATATTGGGACTATTTCATATTTTCCTTCAAAAAATTTGGGCGCTTATGGTGATGCCGGAGGAATAATAACTAATAATGATGATTTGGCAGCGAAAATTAAAATGATCGTAAATCACGGACAGAACAAAAAATATGAACATCATTTGATCGGTGTTAATAGTAGAATGGATACAATCCAGGCGGCAATTCTAAATGTTAAAATTAAATATATAAATGAATGGTTGAAAAAGAGAAATGCTGCAGGCGAATTATATAAAAAATTATTAGATCCGTCAATAAAAACTCAAACTACAACAAAGGGAAATTTTCATACATATCATCAGTTTACTATCAAATATCAAAATAGAGACAAACTAAAAAAATATTTAGCCGATAAGGAAATTGCTTCAGCTATTTATTATCCAATTCCATTAAATGAACAAAAAGCATTTGAGAATAAATTTGACTATAATAAAACACCAAATTCAAATAAAGTTGCAAAAGAGGTGTTATCTTTGCCAATCAGCCATTTTATTTCAGAAAATGAAATAAAAGAAGTTTCGGAAGCGGTAAATTCTTTTATTTAATAAAGATTACAATTTATTTTTTGTTTCAATAATTAGAGAGTGATTGTCAAAGTATAAATTTGTGATCTCGATTCCGGTGATATAATTTTTAATAATTTTATTTGGGAATATTAAAATTTGTGAGTTGTGAATTTCAATCCAATCAAGCTCATTCAATTGTTTCAAATATTTCTGAAGTTTTTTTGTAATAAATGTAATAAAATATGACTTTAATTTTAGAGAAATAATTTCATTTTTATAATTCTCAAATTCCAAATCAATATTTAAAATTGGAATAAATGTCATAGGTTTTATTTTTAATTTGATGTTATTGTTTTTAGAAGAAATAGATTCCATTTGGTTTGGTAATATTCTATTCTTTTTTGCGATTTCAAATATCTCATTTAAAGTAAATAGTATTTTTGCCATAATTCCCTTGTTATTTTTTTATTAAAAAATTTCTTTTTAATAAATAATGTTAATCATTTTTTATATTATTGACAACTCTTTTTTTTATTATTAAAAAACATCACTTATTTTTTGATTTTACTTATTAAAAAAAGTATATTTAGATACAAATGAAATGTATAACTTTACATAAAAGAATCTATTGAATTTTTTACAACCATTATTTTTAATTTTTACATCTTTAGCAGCAATTCCGATCATTATTCATTTAATAAGCGAGAGAAGATATAAAAAATATTATTTTTCTTCAATTAAGTTTTTGAAAGAGATACACTCCGGTTCGATTAAGAAGATAAAAATACGACAATTACTGATATTATTATTCAGAGTTTTATGGATACTTGCTCTGATATTTGCTTTTTCTCAGCCATTTTGGAAAAAAATTAGATCAGGTAATAGTAGTTTGGAAAATGGAATTTTAATTGTAGATAACAGTTTTAGTATGAATATTGATGATCAATTGAAAAATAAAATTGGGTTATTAAAAAGCAACTTTCCGAAATGGAAATTAATGAAAGTAGATGATGAACATTTTTCGACGGATTCTGTAAGGTTTCTGATGGAGGAATATTTCCGCTCAAATGGGATATTTAATAGAAATGTAATTTTATTCAGTGATTGTCAAAAGAATAAAATGACGGATTCTTTGTTGAGGACAATTGAAAAAAGCAAAGATATTGAACAGAGTAATTTTATTATTAATAATTCTCTACAAAGTTTCAATGCAAATATTGGAACATTTTTTATTGAAAACAAATTCCACCCGTTGAATGATTTTGTGCAAATAAATTTAAAAGCAAACAGTTCCATAGAAAGATTTGATGTTACTCCTGTCTATTTAAATGTCAATGGAAAGCGAATTGGTCAAGTTACACTCGATGATAAAGGATATGGTAGTTTTAGTTTTATTCCGGAAAATAAAGGATGGATATTGGGAACAGTTACTATTGAAGGTGATGATTATGAAAAAGATAATTCAATTTACTTTTCTTTTCCTGTACAAAAAACAATCAATATTCTAAATATTACAAAATCGGAAGATGAAAATTATCTTTCGTTAGCATTTGATGCAATCGAAGAGATCAATTCTAAAATTATTTCACCGGCAGAATTATCAAATAATAATATTCAAGAAACTGATTTGATAATTCTCAACAATATATATAAATTTTTATCAGCTCAGAAAAAACGACTTATTAAATTTGCACATAAAAAACCAATAGTTTTAATAACCGGCAAGAAAATAAATGATAATTATTGGCAAAAATTTACAGGTGTTTTAAAACCTGTTTTAAATGGTAATTCAGTTTCATTCTTAACTTTATCATTTATCAAATCAGGATATAACTTTCAACAATTCCCGGAATCAAATTTAAGAATTAAAAAATTTTATACAACAGACAAAAAAAATAAAATAGATATTTGGGAATTATCAAATGGAGAAACTTTATTATTCAAAGATAGCAAGTTGAGTATTTATACATTGTTAAGTCCTTTTGATTTTTCTTGGAATGAATTTGGGCTTTCTCCATATTTTACACGACTAATAAAATCTTTTGTACATCAAGCGATATTCTTTCCCAAAACGAATCTTTTACTTAATGAATCTATTGTCAATAATGATCAGGATTTTGCAGTAACTGATCCTAATAATGAAAAAGTAAGAGTCAATTCTATCTATACAAAAACGGATATTACAGGGTTTTACAAAATGGAATTTAACGATGAACAGTTAATATATTCTGTAAACATTCCGGAGAGTGAAAAAACAATTGAAACAATTAATAAAAAAAAACATACAATTATCAAATGGGATAAAGATACATTTGAAAATATCAGCAAGCTAAAACAGGGCAGATCATTAAATGAATTTTTTCTAGTTTTAGCGGCAATATTTTTTGGAATTGAAATGTTTATATTAGCAATTGGAAAGAAATTTTAAAATTTAAATTAGGTGAAAATTAATGTATGTGATTAAACCACAAATTGAAAGATCAATATTAGTAGCTGTTTCGCTTCCGGGTGAAAAAGAGACGGCAGAAAATTCTGTAAAGGAGTTAGAGCTTCTTGCACAAACATTAGAAATTGAAGTTATTGATACAATAATTCAATCGCGAACGAAAATTCATAATGTTCATTATGTTGGTAAGGGAATATTGGAAAAGTTGAAACATTTAGTTGAAGAATTGGAGATTCAGACGATAATTTGTGATGATGAATTGACTCCTTCACAGCAGAAAAATATTCAGAAAGAACTGAAAAATTGTAAAATATTAGATCGCAGTTCTTTAATACTCGATATTTTCAAAGATCATGCAAAAACTAAAGAGGCAAAAACGCAAGTGGATCTCGCAAGAATGGAATATATGTTACCACGGTTAACTCGCAAATGGACTCATTTGGAACGACAGAAAGGCGGTATTGATATGCGAGGCGGTCCGGGAGAAACACAAATTGAAGTGGATAGACGATTGATCAGAGATCAAATAAAAAAATTAAAATCAGAGCTTAAAAAGATTGCATTACAAGGGAAAACACAGAAGAAGCATAGGAGCCAGCGCTTTAATGTTGCGATAGTTGGTTACACGAATGCCGGTAAATCAACTTTAATGAATGTTGCAACTTCTGCTGAAGTAGCTGTTGAAGACAAACTATTTAAAACATTGGATACAACAATTCGAAAATGTGAGATAGACAAATCGCACATAATTTTTTTAAGTGATACAGTTGGCTTTATTAGAAAATTACCTCACCAATTAGTTGCCTCATTCAGAAGTACTTTAAAAGAAGTAGAGTCAGCTGATCTGCTTTTAAAGGTAATAGATGTTTCAGATCCAAATTTTTTACAACAGATAAAAACAATAGATGATGAATTGAAAGAATTTAAAATTCCTGAGAAAAATTTTATTAATGTATATAATAAAGTTGATATGATCCCGAATAAATTAAATATGGAAATAATCAAAAAACAGCTATCTGATGGAATTTTCATTTCAGCTAAACGGGATTTAGGAATTGAAAAGTTGTTATTGGAAATAAAGAAAAAAATGGATTTAAATTCACATCAGAGAACTATAAGAATTTCAAATAAAAATGGAAAAGCAAATTCCGCTATCTATCAATTTGCAAAAATAATAGATCAAAATATCGAAGATGAATTCACGGAATATAAAGTAAATATGCGAGACACAGCGTTTGAGAAATTTTCTAAAACTTATGAAATTTCAGTAGTTATAAATAATAATTTAGATCAGAGGTAAAAAATTATGCATAAAGTACAAATTGGGAATGCTAATATTGAAATTATTAAAGGTGATATTGTCAATCAAGAAGTCGATGCAATTGTCAATGCGGCGAATAATAATTTTTGGATGGGCGGTGGTGTTGCCGGAGCAATTAAGAAAGCCGGTGGGAAAATTATTGAAGAGAAAGCAATGGAAAAAGGACCTATCAATCCCGGAGAAGTCATAGTAACAGAAGCAGGCAAATTGAAATATAAAAAAATAATTCATGCTGCTGTGATGGGACAAGATTTGAAAACAAACGAGGAATTGATAAAAAAGTCAACAGTAAATACATTAAAGAAAGCTGAAGAGTTAAAAATAAATTCATTAGCTTTTCCTGCTTTTGGAACAGGCGTAGGTGGATTTAATTTATATAAATGTGCTGAAATAATGCTAAATGTAACTATTGATTTTCTATTGGAAAATAAATCTGTAAATGTGGTAAAATTCGTATTATTTTCTGAAAAAGCATATAATATATTTTTAGAAAAATTAGATATTTTTTTTCATAATAAATAATTAATTAAAAAAGGAGATGCTATGAAAGCAAATTTTGAGAATTTAAACAAATTACTTTTAGAGATGCAGAAAATTGAATCTATAAGTTCATTGCTGCATTGGGATCAAGAAACATTTATGCCCGAAAATGGTGGAGAAATCAGATCTAAAGAGATAGCTTATTTGAGC
Organism: Fidelibacterota bacterium; assembly: GCA_034723415.1. Taxonomy (GTDB): domain Bacteria; phylum Fidelibacterota; class Fidelibacteria; order Fidelibacterales; family Fidelibacteraceae; genus TCS52. The sequence goes on from JAYEOX010000039.1 coordinate 7,103, forward strand.
ACATTACATCATCAGAAACAAGTTAGTGATGAATTCAAAAATGAGTTGGGCAAATTTGTAAATACTGGAAATGGTAAAATTTTATCAAATGAGATCAATGATGATGATAAAAGATTTTTAGATCGCGTTTGGAAAGATTTTCATTATGAGAATTCTTTGCCACAGGAATTTGTTGAAGAATTATCCGAGCTGACTTCAACAAGTCAAATGAAATGGGTGAAAGCAAAGGAACAGAATGATTTTTCTCTATTCGAACCGTATTTAAAAAAGATGGTAGATATGAAGAAAAAAGAGGCGGATTATTATGGTTATTCCACAAATAGATATGATGCGTTGCTGGAACAATTTGAGCCGGGAATTACAACAGAAAAATTAGACGATCTATTTAATGGATTAAAAACGCGCTTAATAAAATTAATTGAAAAGATAAAAAATTCTCCTGTAAAAATAAATGAAGTGCATGGTAAATTTGATGAAGATAATCAGTGGAAGTTAGGAATGAAGATCATTAAAGATATGGGATTTGATCTGAATTCCGGACGGCAAGATAAATCGGCTCATCCATTTACGATAAGTTTTCATCCGTCTGATGTCCGTTTAACGACAAGAGTTCATGAAGATAATTTTTTATCAAGTTTGTTTGCAAGTATTCATGAAGCAGGACATGGAATTTATGAGCAGGGATTGTTGGAAGAGAATTTTGGGAGTCCATTCGGTCAAGCGGCATCATTTGGAATACATGAAAGTCAATCGCGTTTATGGGAAAATCAAATAGGAAGAGGCAAAAATTTTTGGAAGAAATATTTACCAATTCTAAAAGATCATTTTCCACAATTCAAGTCAATGGATCTTGATGAATATTTCAAAATAATTAATATTGTAAAACCATCATTGATAAGGATTGAAGCCGATGAAGTAACTTATTCGCTTCATATTATGCTCAGATATGATATTGAAAAAATGTTGATAAATGAAGATTTGCCTGTAAAAGATCTACCAAAAATATGGAACAAAAAGATGAAAGAATATTTTGATATTGTTCCTGACAGCAACGCAAATGGAGTTCTACAGGATGTCCATTGGTCGATGGGGGCATTTGGATATTTTCCATCTTATGCGCTTGGGAATTTTTACGCAGCTCAGTTTTTTCAAAAAGCATCTGAAGCGATCCCCGATTTTGATAAGAAAATCCAAAATGGTGAATTATTGTCTCTAAAAAATTGGTTAAATGAAAATGTGCATCAATACGGAAGGAAATATTTACCGGATGAATTGATCAAGAAAGTTGTCGGAAATCCAATGTCAGTTGACCCATTTATGGAATATTTGGAAAGTAAATATGGGGAAATATATGAATTGAAATCATCTGCCAGCAGCAGGCGGGGAAGTTAGAGATTGGAAAAATTGCCACGAATACACGAATAATACTTGAAATAGTCTGCCCGTCGCAGATTGGGAAATTATCTGTTCTTAGCAGATAGAGGAATGTGAAAAAAATGAAATTATTGAATATTGATAAAATATAAATTGCTGAAAATTATTATATAATAACCCTGACTATGGGTATAAATAATTTATTATTACCCTTGACTATGTATATAAAATTTGTTATAATATGATTGACTATATATGAGGTGATATGTTTAACCGAAAAATATTAGACGAATTAAATAGTTGGAAAGTAAAAAGCGATAGAAAACCTCTTGTGATCAGAGGTGCTCGTCAAGTTGGTAAAACAACAGTTGTAAATATGTTTTCAAAACAATTTGACAATTATATTTATCTAAATTTAGAGAATTCTGAAGATAGTGAAATATTTAAAAATAATTTATCTTTTGACAAATTATTAGAAGCAATATTTTTTTTGAAGAATATAAAAAAGGATTCAGGTCAGGTTCTAATATTTATAGATGAAATTCAAAATGTTCCAAATGCAGTCAAACAATTACGATATTTTTATGAAAAAGCAAGGGATTTATTCGTAATTGCTGCAGGTTCATTATTAGAAACATTATTTAACAAAAAAATTAATTTTCCCGTTGGTAGAGTTGAATATTTGACTTTAAAGCCGTTATCTTTTGAGGAATTCCTATCAGCAATTGGAGAGGAACAATCAGTTGAAATGTTGAATACAATTCCATTACCGAAATTTGCTCATAAAAAATTATTGGAATTGTTCCACCGTTTTGTATTAATTGGCGGAATGCCGGAAGTTGTTAAAAAATATGTAGAAACAAATGATTTATTGTCAATTGATTCGGTATATGATAGTTTAATTATTTCTTATTTGGATGATGTGGAAAAGTATTATTCTACAAATAAGAACAGGTCAATAATCAGATATGTTATAAATAATTCATTTTATGAAGCGGGGAACCGCATAAAATTTCAAGGATTTGGGAAATCAAATTATAAATCACGAGAGATAAGTGAATCATTGCAATTACTTGAAAAAACATTTTTGATATATCTAATTTATCCAACTACGAGTACAAATTTGCCAATAATTCCCGATAGGAAAAAATCTCCACGACTTCAATTATTGGATACCGGATTGTTGAATCATTTTTTAGATGTAAAACGGGATATTTATAAAGCAACTGATATAAATAATATTTATAAAGGGAAAATATCCGAACATATTGTTGGACAAGAATTATTGGCAACAAGCTTTTCATTTTTATATAAATTATATTTTTGGGTTAGGGAAAAGAAACAATCGAATGCAGAAGTCGATTTTGTTATTCGATTTAATAATTGCCTTATTCCAATTGAAGTAAAATCGGGAAAAACCGGTCGTCTACGTTCACTACATCAATTTATAGACCAATCGCCTCACAAAATAGCTGTAAGATTATATCCAGAAAAAGTAAATATTGATAATGTAAAGACGATTAATAAAACCAGTTTTAAATTACTGAATTTGCCATATTTTTTAGCATCAAAAATTGATAAATATTTGGAATGGATGATATGAATAGTGAATTTCAAAAAGCGCAAAAAATTCACACCAAGTTACTAAAACACATAGAAGAAACAAAAACATTTATATACTTTTGTGAAACCTTTGTGTTCATTGTGGTAAAATAATAGAAAGGAAATATAAATATGAACTCGATCTCAACAAATAAAAAAGATAAAATAGCTGCAATAGTGTCAACAATATTCTTCCCTGTTTTCAACTCATTAATTACATTTATATTAATTATTTTTTGTAATGCAAATAATACAATTAGACAAAAATCATTATTTTTTATTATCACAGTTATTTTTTTTGTAGTTGTCCCTTTTTTATCAATGATAATTTTAAAAATGTTGAACAAAATAAAATCCTTTGATGTTTTCGAAAGGCAAAAGAGAATATTCCCAATGATATTAATGGTAATTAGTTATTCGATAGGATTTTTGATTTTATCATCTTTTGAAGCACCAATTATTTTAAGAGCTTTAATGTTGTGCTATATTGTCAATACATTTATTGTTTTGATAATCACATTTTGGTGGAAAGTAAGTATTCATGCATTAGCAATTAGTGGTCCGATAGTAGCACTACATTTCTTTTTTGGGAATATTATAATTCCATTTTATTTGTTGATTATTTTAGTTGGATATTCGAGAGTAATATTAAAAAGACATACTGTAGCTCAAGTTTATGTTGGAAGTTTCATTGGTGTTTTTTCTACAGCTATTCAGATGTATTTTTATTTAAAATTATTTTAATTTTAAATATTCTTTTCTTTGTTCAACTACTTTGTAGTTGGTGTGACTGGTGGATATCTCTTACTGTGGGTTTCACCCATAGTTATTTACATTTAACTACTTCGTAGTTTTCAGGATTTAGAATTTAAAATTAAATAATTTCACGATCATCGGTTAAATCCGCAAAATTCGTGTATTTCCCCGTTTGCTGCGGGCAAGTAATTCCAAGTATCAAGTATCAAGTATCGAGTATCAAGTATCAAGTATCAAGTATCACATCTCACTTATTCAAAATTATTCTAAATGTAGTTCCAACATTTTTTCTTGATTCAGAAACAAAGATCTTACCATCATGATATTCTTCAATAATGCGTTTAACAAGTGATAATCCTAATCCCCAGCCTCGCTCTTTAGTACTGTAACCCGCTTTGAAAATTGATTTCCATTTATTTGTCTCAATACCTTTCCCACTATCAGATATATCTATTACAACTTGATTATTTTTTATCTCTGAAGCTATAACATTGATGTTTCCCGATTCACCTTTTAAGGAATCAACGGCATTTTTGATAACATTCTCTAATGCCCATTCTAAAAGCTCGGGATTTCCCAATATTTTTGAATTGCTTTTATTTTTAAAATTCAATTGAATGTGTTTATTTTTTTGTGGAATTCGGCGAACGATATATTTTTTTACATTATTTAAAAGAGTTTCCGATTGGATTACTTTTTTTGGTACATTTGAGCCAATTTGAGAAAATCTGTGAGAAATTTTTTCTAAACGGGAAATATCTATAGACATTTCATCAAATAATTTTGTATCAGTTCCATATTTGGATTTAGCTAATTCTATCCACCCTAAAAGCGAGCTTATTGGAGTCCCCAATTGATGAGCTGTCTCTTTCGCAAGTCCAACCCAAATAAATTTCTTTTCACTTGATCGAATATATTGCAATCCTAAAAATCCAATTAGAATTATAATTGCTGCTCCAAATATTTCAATATATGGCATCCATTTTAAACGAGTTATAGCGATACTATCTCCATAATGAATATAACCAATAATAATATCATCAAAATAAAATGGGATTGGTTTGGAATATTTATCCATCTCTTTCATATATTTCAAAAGTATCTTTTTGTTTTCTTTAGTTAATTGAAGATTAGTCACATTTTTATTATTATTTTTATCAAATTCAGGAATATTTTTCCAAGCATTTATTTCCGAATATTTTTTGGAAGTTACAACTATCGGAAATGAAATTTTGGATATCATTTTGTCAAAGAAAAAATTGTTCATGCTTTCACTACTTGCTAATTCGGCATATAATTCAGTATAAAATGTTAAGATCCTCTTTGAATCATTTCTTAAATCATTGACAATTTTATGAGAATAAATTAACAACCCAAAAATAAATAATAATGAAATAGTTATGAAAAGTGTTTTTAATTTTGATGTATACATAATAATGTAATCCTTATTTCTATCTTAATTTAAAAAATATCTTATAAAAAGTTAAGAAAAATAAAAAAAATATTAAAAATATTAGATTTAAAATAGAAATAGTACCATTAAAAATATTCCGCCGGCAAAAGTGCAACTGAAATTCACAATATCATTATTGAACCATTTTATTCCTCGAATTAAAGGCAAATTCTCTATTTGACAATGAACGGTTTTTTCTGTTATTTTTTTGCATTTTGGACATTTATATTGCGCTTGAATGGTTAGTCCCAAGATTGAATCAATGATCATACCAAAGAATCCCGCTGCAGTAATCCAAATTACAAAATTATATGACAAATTGATAGTATTGTAATAATTATAAATTAAAATACCGGAAACAGCGATTAAAAAAGAACCAAATAAAGCACCGGTTGTTCCTAAAAAAGTTATTCCGCCGGAAGCTCCCATCGTCATTTTTTTAAAGTTTAAAATATTGCGTGGGGATCGTTTACTAAAAGTTCCCAATTCCGTTCCCCAAGTATCTGCCATTGCTGCAGCAACTGCACCAAGATAGACAATATACCAAATAGTCGATCTTGTAAAGTAAAAAAGAAGTGTAGTTATTACAGCGAGACCGCCATTTGCGAAAACTTGAAAGAAATCTCTCTTGCCGGTTTTCTCAAAAATATCCTTCAGAATGTGCTTGTGCTCGCTTCCCAATTTACTCAAGATACTTGCTGTTACAAAAAACAATATCATTGGTACCATCCATTCCATGCCGCCGATCCCGAAAACAATAGTTCCCAACATCCAAGCTCCGACAGCTCCATCGAGAGATAAACTTTTAACTTTGTAAGCAATTATTGCGATAAATGTAGTAATGATCATCCAAGAAATTAATTGTATCTGCATCTCTTGTGGCGAATGATAAAGAAAATCTAGAATTACTCCTGCTCCCAAAGGAACCATTAAATTATCCGTCCCTCTATGTGAAATTGTTTCTGCAATTGTAGCAAAAAATGCTGTAAAAATACCAAAAATAATTGCTGTTGATATTGAAATTGGATTTTCTAATAATTTTCTAAAAAACAACATTCCGAAAGTAGCAACGATAAATGAAACAATAAACATCGCTGATGAACCCTGAACTGATTTTTTATCCGACCAGATCTTAAACAATTTTGGTTTTTTTACTGATTCGCCTACCCAACTTGCAATCGGATCACCAAAGCTCATAATTAACATTGCAGTAATTAAGATTGCCGGATCTTTATCCCAAAACCATAATACAAGAATTGCAAAAGAGATTGGAAAATAGACAGTTCCATAACTTATTCTTTCAGTATAATGGATTCCTTTTAGCTTATCACCTTTTAATGTTGCCGAATTTATTATAATAAAAATTATTGCTAATACGACAGGTGGCATAAAATTTTCAAAAATAAATGGAGCTGTGCAAACTAATACTCCGACTAAAATATGAACGATTCTCCTCGTTGTATGCGGATGCACTTTTAACTTTTTCAAAAGAAAATCCGCCAATCCTAAAAATAATGTGATAATTAAAAAAAATACAGCAAAAATTATCCACTCAGAATTTAATAAATGTTTCATAATTTCCCCAATGTCATATTATGGTTTTTCATATTTTTTCTCATTAATCATTATTTAAGTTTCTATTTAAAATACTTACAACAAATCGTTTTACAATATCTGCTTCTTCGCTTTTGCTTGTGGCAATAAAAAGAGTTAAGGAAGCCAATGCCTCGTTACTTATTATTGTTTCACTGTTTTTATTAATCAGAGCTTTGTTTTTATCAAGAAAATAGAGAAAACATGTTGCTGCAATACGCTTATTACCATCAACAAACGAATGGTTTTTCACAATATAATAAAGCAAATTCGCTGCTTTTTCTTGTATTGTAGGATATAATTCTTTTCCGTTAAAACTCTGTGCAATTTGATTTATTGAACTGTGGAAACTGTCATCTTTGGGTTTGGCAAATACATCGCTTTTAAGGTCAGAATACATTTCGGTTATAAAAGTTATATAATCATCATAATCAGGAAAAACGGCTTTTTGCTCGGTCTTGCCTTTTGTGTCCAATACTTCGTAGTCATAATCATCAAGCAATTTTAAACCTTTTGCAAAAATGTTTAGAATTTTATTTTTATTGTTCTCATTTTTAGCTTCAATAGCTCGGCTAAGTATTTGTATTCCTGTTTTCAGGTATAACACTTCCTGTTTTTTTTCTTGCAATCTTTTTTTGTTAATGGTGTACCCTTTTACCAAATAATCTTTTAGTCGTTGTGTAGCCCATTGGCGGAATTGAGTTCCTTGCTGTGATTTTACACGATAACCGACTGATATGATAGTATCTAAATTATAGAATTTAATATTTCTTTGTACATCTCGCTTACCTTCTTTTTGAACTACCGAGAAATACTCGGTAGTTGATTCCTCTTCTAATTCTCCCTCTTTGAAAATGTTTTTTATATGTAATCCTATAGTATCGCTGTCTTTATCAAATAAAAGTGCCATTTGTTTTTGACTAAGCCAAACCGTTTCTTGCTCAAACTGAACTTCAACAATAGTTTGTCTGTCTTTACTTTGATATATTTCTATTTTATTTTGCCTTTCCATTATAATCCTTTATAATCGTTAGTTAGTAAGCATTAACAATTTAACATTAAATGTTTCAAAATTCCCGCAATGTAATTCCTCATTTTTCATTTGTTATAATTTAATGATTTTATTTCTTAGAAAATAATAAAAAATTTGTTAACTTTTAAACAATAAATGTGTCAGTAATAATAAGGAGGCGATAAAATTCGTTAATGTTAAAGAAGAAACATTTTAATAAATTCGTAAAAGATTATCATGACAGAATTTACTATACAACGATTAAAATTGTCGGAAATGTTGATGACGCTTTGGATTGTGTTCAGGATACATTTATCAAAGCATACAAAAAATATGATAAATTCAAAGGCGATTCCTCATTATATACTTGGGTAAATAGAATTGCAATAAATACCGCTTTGAATTTTGTGAATAGAAATAAGACGAATAATTGGAATGAATTTTTAGAATATGACAATCAAACAAAAAAAGAAAAAGAGCTTCCGAGCTTTAATAAAAAATGGTTAGCGGAATTGTCCCCAACTGAAAGAAGTGTGATTGTCTTGAGAATATATGATAATTTGAAAATAACACAAGTTGCTCAAGTATTGAATACAAGTGAAAGCACAGTAAAAGTTGCTTATCACAGAGCTATAGAAAAAATGAAAAAGATAATAAAAAAATAGGTAAATATTATGAACTGTAATGAAGTACAATTAAAATTTCCTGAAATATTTAGTGAGCCGAAAAAGTATTCGGCAGAAATAGAACACATCAATAATTGTAAAAATTGTAAAAGTGAATTTGATGTTTTTAAAATGATTTCGTCATCCATCAGTAAAATAAACGATCCAATTTCACTGGTCGTAAGTCGTCAAAATCAGCAAATTATTGTCGGCAAAATTGAAAGACAAAAATTTGCAAATAGAATGAAAATTATAACTTCTGTGGCAGCTGTAATAATTGTTTCTTTGATTTCAATTATTCTTTATCAACAGAATGGACAGGGTGAATTTAATTATAATAGTTATAGTGCAAATACTATTGCTTATAATGAATCCGATGCAGTTGTTGAATTTGAATTATCTGATGAGGAGGTATTGGATTATTTGATCTCATCTGAAACGACAAATAATTTAGATGAAATCGTAGAAGAAAATTTTTCAAAATTAGAATATAAAAATGGAAGTTAAATATATAAAGGAGAGAATAATGAAGAAAATATTGATAATATTGTTAATAACGGTAAGTTTTATATTTGCTCAAATGCATCGTGGAATGAATCCCGCCGTAGAAAATTATAGGATTTATAAAATGACAAATGATCTGGAATTGACGCCTAAACAATCGCAACAATTTTTTCCAATGTTAAGATCACATATAATGAAGATGGAAAATATTGAGAAAAATATTAAAGAGTTAGATAGAAAAGTGAATTCAGATAATTCAATTGATAAAGCAGAATATGTTAAAATAAAAAATAAGTTATTGAACCTGGAAAATGATAAATTGAACGAGAAATTACAATTTTTAAATGACTTAGAAAATGTTTTAGAACCGGAACAGATTGCAAAATATATGTTTTTTGATAGGAAATTCAGACGGGATTTGCAGAACCGATTGAAACATAGAAGGAGATAAAAATGAAAAAAATAATTATTCTATTCGCATTATTATTTACGACAATTTCACTGAATGGACGGGTAAAATATTCCATAATGGATTTCAAGCCGATTGATATTAGGGAAAGCCAATTATATTTTTCGACACATTCACATATGTATGGTGACAAAGATGAATCTAATTATAATTATTCCGAAATGCCCGATAGTATATCTCCCAATTATGAAGTAATTTTAAGTAATTTTGATAATAAATCAATAAATTTTAATTCACAATTTATATATAGTATGAAAAGAGAAAATAAAAACAATTCGTTTTATTCAAACTCTTTTTTAAATACTGCTATTAGGAAAAATAGAGGAACTTTAGATTATGAATATTTTAGAAATCAATTAATCTATAAAAATATTTACAGCCAAGATATTAATCAAGACTTTTTTGATATTCGATTAAATTCAATAAATAGTTTTAATCATTATTTTACAGAAAAAATTGGTGTTTCAAATGATATATTATTTAATTTAAATTTAATTTCTAATAAGAGAGAGCATATTTATTTATACGAAAATAATGATAATTATGACTCGCTTTTTGTTAATGGTAACATGGTAGATATACTTATTCAAAAAAGAACAGGGAACAATGATGATATTGATAATGATAAGAGAAATTCTATTAATATAAAATATTATACAGGATCTGTATTCGGCAGATTATATGAGGGGAAATATTCTGCTATTGCAATGGAATTAATTGATGAATTGAAAAAAGATAAATTGCTGGAAAGCAAACCAACAAATTCACAAATAAAGCAACTTGCTAAAATTATTTATGAAGAGAAAAACCGATATTATCAAGATAGTAGAATGAAAAGAAAAAAACAATTGAAAGAGATTGTTTCATTTTTAATCAATAATAATTTGATTGAGGACTCTGTTATGCCAATACTCACAATAAATGATATTTACAACTACAGTTCCGCAAGTTATTCAACCGATGATATTATCAATGGAGCAAGTATCGATAACAATTTGATAAATTATAACAGACCTTTTGGATTGTACGGTGGAATAAAAGTTGGTGGCGGATATAATGAATACAATTATTTTTATGAAGATATTGATCCGAGAAATACAAAAATTAACACATATTATGATTCATCAATGAGTGTTGTTTTTATCGACACATCTATAGATCAAAGATTCGAAAAAATCAATGTTCGCTCACAAGGTAATTACGATTATTCTATAAAAGGATTTTTAACCTATGGAAAACCATTCGGTTGGCATTTCCATTATGTTTCCAACTTAACATTAGAATCTACTTTTTATAAAGATAAAAATTATGAATTGCTAACTTTTGATGATTCTGAAGACTATGATAGCACACTAACACCGGAAGTAAGAGGGGAATCTCGCTTAATTAGGCAGAATTACGGTTCGCTTTACAATCAAATACAATATTTTTTGAACAGCAGAACTGTCTTTAGTTTAAATCAACGATTAGAAATTTATGATAGAAATTATAAATTTGATGAAAAAATTGATTATAGTTATTACATGTTAGAATTAGATAATAGAATCTCAGGCGAATATTATTTCACTCCGAGTTTCCATTTATACTTAAGCTTGAATTATGATTATAAAAAATATTTTGATCGTGAACATTATATTCTTGACAATGATAATGTAATTAAAATGAGTGTTGAAAATTATTCAAGAAATTCTTGGAATGTAATTTTCGGAACTTATTTTTATTTTTAAAGCATAATAAAAAAACTATATTAAAAAAAGTGTTGAGTTGAAAAATTTGACACTTTTTTTTGCTAACCTTTTTTCCAATCTTGTGTCAAATATAATGAGAACAAAAAAAGAAACAAAAAAAAAGGAGAACAAAATGAAGAAATTAATCACAATCGCACTGGCACTTATGTTAGTCACATCAGTATTCGCTCAACCAAGAATGGGACAAAATCAATCGAGAATGGATCAGGATAGACCAATGATGAGGCAAAACATGCTTGATTTAAGTGATGCACAAATGAATCAATTGCAAGAATTAAAAAGTGAGCATCAGAAAGATATGATTCCACTTAGAGCAGATTTGAAAGTAAAAAGAATTGAATTAAAAGAATTAATTGCAGATGGTAAATCAAAAAAATCTATTGATGCGAAACAAAATTCAATAATAAAAGTTCAATCAAAAATTGCTGATTTGAGAATAGATCATTTAATCAAAGTTCGTGAAACTGTAGGTGAAGAAAATTTCAAAAAAATGGGTGCTATGAAAAACCGTCATGGAAAAAATGGTTCTAACAGAAACTCTATGCGACATAGAAGATAAATAACAATTAAAAAAAGTATTTTAAACTTCCGTATGTTTACAAAACTGCGGAAGTTTTTTAATTATATATGAAAAATAGGGACAGGAGACCGAACGAAAAATTATAATTTTGATAATTGAGAGAATGCACGAAACTAAAAATAACACAATTATTTATTATGGTGAGAAAAACTGCTTCTCATATTCACTTATCCGTTTTAACGGATTTTTTAATACAGCAAATACTTAAAACCGTTAAAACGGTTAAATTGTATTTCTACTCTATTCTTTCAACCCGAATAAATTCGGGTGTTATTCTGATTTTTGAAAACTGCAAATTCAAAGATACTAAAGTGCAAAGAAATTAGATATTAGAAATTAATAGAAATTTAAAAATTGGGAATTTTTGTGTCAAAAAAGTGTCATAAAATAATTTGCTATTTTAATAAATATTTGATATTATCAAGTATAATAAAATTTTGAAAAAAAGGAGGAAATTATGCAAAAATTATTTTTTTTATGTTTATGTTTTTTTCTTTTACCTGTAATCGTGTTGAGTTATACAGGTGAAGTTATCGAAAGTTTTGACTCGCCAGGTTCCTGTCCTACGGGGTTGGCTTATGATGGAGAGAATATTTGGGTAGCAGACCGGAAAACGGACACACTTTATTGCATTGATAAAGAAAACGGAACCGTTCTACGCAAAATTTCATCACCGGCCTATTGGCCAATGGGACTTGCTTGGGATGGAAAAGCTCTCTGGAATGCAGATGTAAATTCAAGCAAGATTTATCAAATCGATCCTAATGATGGTACGATTTTGAAAACTATTTCTGCACCCGAAAGCAGTCCGCGGGGATTAACTTGGGACGGAGAATATTTATGGTGTACAGATAATAGTTCAGATAAAATTATTCAGCTCAGTCCAGATGATGGGACTACGATTAAGTCGTTTAAAGCACCATCTACAGACCCGAGAGGTTTATGCTTTGATGGCAAATATTTTTGGAATACTGACCGAAAAAAAGACGAGCTCTATATGATAGACGGAAAGACCGGCAGCGTTTTGTTAATTACTGACGCACCAGGACCTTTTACCAGAGGGCTCTGTTATGATGGTAATTTTTTATGGGCGGTTGATTATCAAAATGATAAACTTTACAAACTAAAAATTCGTGACGACGAAAAATATATCAAGACAAACGCACGCAAAGCTATTATTACAGAGACACATCAGGTAAAAAATTTTGGACCTGGCAAAATTTTAACCTTTGATACTCATTTGGCAATTCCCCAAGATAGACCAAATCAGAAGATTGTAGAAAAGAAATATTCGCCAAAACAAACAAATATTATTGAAGATAAATTTCATCAGAAGACGGCTCATTTTCATTATAAAAATATAGAATCAGGAGAAACCATAAATAGTGTGATGATCACTAAAGCAACAATCTATGAAACACGTTACTTCCTCTATCCCGATAAAATTGGCACTCTGGATGATATTCCGGAAATGATTCAGGATAATTATCTGGAGAACAATGCAAAATATCAACTTGATCATCCGGTTATACAAAATGCAGTTAAAAAAGCAATAGGCGATACAAAAAATTGTTATTGGATAGCGCGCCATATATTTGATTATTTAATTGATAATATGTATTATGAAATGGTAGGCGGATGGAATACTGCTCCAACGGTTCTGGAGAGAGGTAACGGCTCCTGCTCTGAATATACTTTTGTATATATTGCAATGTGTAGGGCAGCAGGATTACCGGCACGATATGTAGGCTCTGTTGTGGTGCGAGGAGATGATGCTTGCATGGATGATGTATTTCATCGCTGGGCAGAGGTGTATTTACCAAATTATGGCTGGGTTCCGGTTGATCCGAGTGGTGGTGACCGGGAATATCCACGCGACCAGGCAAATTATTTTGGTCATTTATCCAATCGTTTTTTGATTACTACGGAAAGTGGCGGAGGATCAAAAACTATGAGTTGGACTTATAACTCTAATGAATTCTGGACTACTGAACCACAGACCAAAGTCTATATTGAAACTATTGCGGAGTGGGA
>JAYEOX010000040.1:0-4496 GCA_034723415.1 Fidelibacterota bacterium
AAACAGCCATATAAACATTTTTCTTTTGCCAGAAATCTATTTTATTCAAAAAATTCATCTATTAAATTTCTCACTTCATTTCTAATAATATAGTTTACAACAAATAAAGATCAATAACAAATATTTTATCCTTTCACAAATTTTGAATTTTCAAATATTTTGAAAAAACTTTCCATCACTTTTTTAGAAATTTGATGTTCATATATTTTGTTATTATTGTCTATTCCAATTATTATTTTTTCGTTTATAAATTTTTCAATAATAATGTCATGAGAAAATATTTTTAATAATTCATTAAAATTTAATTCTTGAAGATTACTTTTATTCATCAATTTTTTTACATGATTAATAATTCTTGTTATCCGAAATAGTGTAATTAAATCCAACTCGTTTAAAAATTTATCTGCAGGAAAAAAACGAGTTAGTCGCGCATCTTTTACATTTTTGGGAATATTTGGTATTTTCATTTTTAGATCCGGAATATAATAAAACGGAGAAATCCCCAAGATCAATGGCAATCCTGTCAAAAACTTCATTGTAAATAAAATTTCTTCGACATTTTCACCCGGCAATCCCGCGATAAAATAACCGACAGTTTTCATATTCAAAGATGCGGATCTTTCTACAATATCTTTGAATTTATCTAAAGAACTATTTCTATTCATATTTTTTAATGAGATCTCAGAAGTCGTAGCAATTGATAGATTGATCATTTTAAATCCAATTTTTTTCATTAATTCCAAAAGTTCGTTGTCAAGATCAAAAGCACTTAACCCATTCATTGCATAAAAATCGAAATAATTACCAAATTCGTCACAGACCATTTTCATCAATGTTTTTGCATAAATTTTATTTTTCGTAAAATTGTCATCTTCAATATCAATTACTTTTATTCCGATTTCTTTTGCTTTTCGAAGCTCTTCTAAAACCAAATTATATGGTTTATTTCTTATCTTTTTTCCGAATACATTTTCAATTGAACAAAATTTACAGCCTTGCGGGCAGCCACGAGTAGTGTTGAGCATCATCGAATTTTTACCTTGTATCTTATAATTCTCCAAATCCAATAACAAATTGTCCGGAATAAAATCAAATTTATTATTTTCAGGATTTGTCTGAATTTCTGATCTTTTCCATTCATTATCGTCTTTATAAAACAAATTTGGAATTTCTTCAGCTGAAAAATTTTGATTTAATTTTGCTTCAACAAATTGTTTAAATGGGCTCTCGCCTTCACTGCTGAACATAAAATCAATGTCTGCAGATTCAAAAAGCAACCGGTTGGAAATAGTTACATTTTGTCCGCCAACAATAACAATTGTATTTGATTGAGCTTCCTTTATTATTTTTGCCAATTGAATAGTTTCTTCTGTGTAAGTATAAAACAAACTACTAATTCCAACAATATCAAATTTGTTGCTTTCGAAAAAAATTTTAATATTTTCCCACGATTCACCAAAATGATAATATTGATTGAATATTTTAATTTCTGATTTGTCGTATTTATAATGAATTTTTAGTTTTTCAAAATTATTTGGAATTTTAATTGTATTTCGTTTTTTTACACTCAGGAAATCTTTAATTTTCACTTTCACCGAGAGATCTTTGACAACACCGGCAAGATAAGTTAATCCCAACGGATAAGTTCTCTCTTTTGTAGAATAAAAATCCTCGATTGGCGGTTGACATAATAAAAGTTTCATAGATATAAAAAATTAGCTATTTTTCAATCGAATAAAAAACCTTTCCAACTCTATTAATATGTTTAATAAGATTCTTATTATCAATCTGTTTAAAAATAGAAATATCAAAAATATAAGGTAAATTAAGTTCATCTAATTTGTCTTGAAGCTTATAAACTATATTTAATTTTAATCCATCACCAAATAAAGTAATATCAATATCAGAGCCATTTCTATAATTTCCTTTTGCGCGCGAACCATATAAAATTGCTTTTTCTATTTTCTCAAATTGAGAGAAGATATCCTTAATATTTTTTACAGTGTTTTCTTTTAATCCATACATAATTTATTTCTGCTTCTTTTTTTCCTGTTCCAATCTATTTCCTAATTCCTTGAAAGCATCATAATATTTATCAATAATATCAAAATATATTTCTTCGGCGGTTTCTTCATTATATGTATGACTGGTAAGTTGACGACTTTTAATTGTTTTCATAAAAACTTCACCATCTGTGATTAACCCTCTATTAAATGCCATTTTAAATGCATCGCGACTACCTTGAATATTTGTTTCTCCTTGTGCTTGATAAAAATCTCTAATTGTATTCCAACAAATTTCATATAACATTGCGAACGCTTGAATAACTCCCTGTTTCTCAAGTTTAGAGAACTCCTTTTGTGTGGAAAGTTCTACCGCTTCACTCAAATTTTGGAGTGCTTTTTTATAATTATTAAACCGTTGTTCCCATCTATTGTCTTCTGTAATCATAACATCTCCATTCTATAAATATTTTAAATTACTCAACTATTCCTTCTAATACAATATTATATTTGAAATATATTAAATTATTTTATTACAATCAAAGAATATCTTTTTAACTATTTTTTTACAATACTTGCAAGATAAGAATATTTTAAAATATTATTTTTAAATCCAAATAATATCAGATAAAATTATAAAGCCATTTTTATGATGAAATTTTTCTGGCGAATTCTGTTAAAAATTGTTTTTCTATCATAATCATTGTCCTGTTTTCTCCCACATTTATAGGGATATTTCAATCGTTTCTTTAATTCAGCTTCTATTTAATCAATTTCAATTTTCATTTTGTTTTATTTTTTATATTAAATAAATATAACGAATTTTATTGATAAAAGACAGGAATGTTATAGTTATAAGCTGTTTACCACATAGACATATTTCCTACTTGAAGTTATCTGACATCCTAATATTAGGAGAAAGAGGAAAAGTAATGATTTTTAAAGAAAACATTTGACTTAATTAAAAAATATTGTATATTTAAAAACTTTGAAATTGGGGTTGTAGTTCAACTGGTTAGAGCACCGGCCTGTCACGCCGGAAGTTGCGAGTTCGAGTCTCGTCAATCCCGCAAAAATTATTTACAAAAACTAAAAACCTACTATTATTCATAGTAGGTTTTTGTCAATATTCGAATATTTCTTTTAATTATTAAAACAATTTGTGTATTCTAAAATATTCGTTTTGTTTATTGTCTATTTCCTGCATTTGGATATTCGTTCTGTTTGAATGATCCTTTGGTAAATCTAAATACCTTTTACTTAATGCAGTATGAGAAAATGTAAGTGTTTGTGTTATTAAATCTTTTATCAAACTACCTTCATCTAACCAAAACTGCATTTCAGTGTATTGCAAATAATCTGCATCTGTGTTTTCAATAATTGTTAAGATAAGATTATTATCACCTTGTGTTGCTGACAAAACCATAGTATCTGGGTAGCTGGAATTGTAATCTTCAACTATTGTTAATGTACTTCCATCTAATGTCCACAAAGATGTATCAATTTCTCCATATTCTGTTAAATAAAGTGTCCCATCTGAATTAAAATCTAATGATACTCCGTTCATTTCCCATTCCATCCATTTATTCAATACCGGTGTATTCAAAATTGTTGGAGTATTGCTTGGAATGTTAACCTGTTTTGCTTGGATTGTGCCGACATTGATTTCTACAGAATCGTCATTCTCATAATTTGTTACCCAAATTGGATTTGAAACTGTATAACTAAAATTAGTTGTATCAAAAGAAGAAGTAGTTTCTTCATTTGTGTCATAATATAGGTGAGTTGAATCATTTAAAGAAATGCTAAAAGACATAGAATAATAATCGTTGTTATCATAAGAATTTTTACTATAACTGAAAAAATAATCTGGATAATTGGTCGACAGCCCCTCACCCTCAAGAGCAAAACTTTGTCCATTCGGGTCAAACCATAGATAATGGAAATATGAAAGCGTAACATCTCCCAAACTCTTTGCTATTTGATTTCCACTTATTGTTATTCCTCCGTCACATTCATCTAATAGATTAATCGCTGTTTGGTTTGAGTTAGTTGTCAATTGCTCCTGAACATCTACATCATTAAAATACCAAACATTCTCTGTCAAGAATGATTCTGTTACCGGTGCAATACCATTGTCATCATCGTCATCACTACCTAAAAAGCATCCGGACAAACTAATAATCGCTAATGCTAAAGCCGCTGTTAAAAATTTCTTCACTTTGTTCTCCTTTTTTTGTTTTAAAAATATCGCTCAAGTATAAACTTATATAATATTAAATACTGTGATTAATATCACAAAAATATAAATTTAAATTTAATTGGAATTTTTATAAAAAATAATTATTTTTATAGTATGAATAAAATAGAAAGACATTTTTCACAATTTCGTAAAAAAATTATCGGTAATAATAAAAATTTCCAAACCCCTTATGGTTTAATGAAAATGGTTTATGCCGACTGGACTGCAAGTGGACGTTTATATGCTCCGAT
>JAYEOX010000041.1:0-4472 GCA_034723415.1 Fidelibacterota bacterium
GAAATTCGTAATATTATCAAATAGTTATTATAAGTATAATAATGGTGGAACAGAAATTCAATGTAAATATATTGCTGATTTTTTTATTAAAAAAAAATATGAAGTATACTATATATTTCTTCATGATCAAGATCTTTCTTATAATGACCATGAGATTCATTTGCATGGGATTAAAAAAGAGTCATCTTTAAGATTAAAACTTTTTGGGAAAATAATTTATTACAATAAAGTTTTAAAATTATTAGATAGTATAAACCCAGATATAATTTATCACCGTAATCTAAGTAATTTTGCGCTGCCTGTGTTAAATTATTCAATATCTAAAAACATAAAAACTATATTGCATCTGGCACATATTATGGATGTGGAAAAAATAAATATATTTAACAAACACATTGTGCATAACTTGATAAATAAAATGGGAAAGAAAAAACTCTTAATGAATTTTATGTATATAATAGGTCAGACAAAATATCAGGATGAATTATTAAGTAAAAATTTCAATAGGGAATGTGATTTAATAATTCCAAATTTTCATCCATATACCAAAGAAAATATTTCTAAATCTAATAAAATTAAAATTCTATGGATCGCTAATTTAAAAGATTGGAAGCAACCTAAAAAATTTATTCAATTAGCTGAAGAGTGTAAATATACAAATGCAGAATTTATAATGATTGGGAAAAACCCTAAAAATGAATGGTCTAAAGGTTTGGAAAAGAGGATTTCAGAAATAAAGAATTTATCTTATTTAGGAGAATTGCCAATAAAACGTGTGAATGAATTTTTAGCAGAATCACATATTTTAGTAAATACAAGTTTGTATGAAGGTTTTCCAAATACATTTATACAGGCATGGATGAGGAAGGTCCCGGTGGTATCACTGAATGTGGATCCGGATGATGTATTAAAACAAAATGAAATAGGTTACCATTCTATATCATTTGACAAAATGATAAATGATGTAAAATTTCTAATTAGTAATAATAAATTAAGAGATGAAATGGGAGAAAAAGCACAAAAATATGCATTTAAGAATCATTCGCTTAAAAATATCGGTAAATTAATAGGATTAATTGAGGATGAAAAAAATAATATCTAATAAGTTGTTTTTATTTATTAGCTTAATTTTATTGCGGGATTAAAAAATGAATTTGTTGATTTATCTAATTGTTTTTTTAATATTAATTATTTACACTTTTTTATTTGTAAAAGCTTCATTTAGTGCTAAAAAAATTATATTTTTATACTCTTTTTTAGGAATTGGATTATCTTATTACTTGCCCGGGAGTAAGACCATTTGGCAAAATTTTCCTCTGTTACTTTTAGTTTATTTATTGTTTGAATTAATTTTTATAATAAAAAGAAAAATAACGATACCTCCTTATTATAAAATAATTTTTATTATATTTTTAGCACTATATGTTATCTCTGCTATTCTTTCCGGATTAAATATTATAGTTCCAATTTATAGATTAAAGGAATATTTAATTATTCCACTCTGTTTACTTTTCGTTTTTGCACTTACAAAGAATGAATTAAAAGAAATGCTGTTTCATACAGTTATTTTAATTATTATAAACTCATTTATTGCAGTAATACAAAAATTCGTTTTTGGTGTTTGGGGAGATTATGTTACCGGATTTATTGCCGGTCAGCGTGGATCGGGATATTTAGCAGCGATATCTTCAATAATTGTATTATTTTATTTTTCTTTATTACTTAATAAAAAAATTAAATTGAGTAAATTTATTGTTATGTTAATTGTATTAAGTCTAATTCCTTTATTAGCTTCGGCAAGATTTTACTTTCTGTATTTGCCATTTGCTTTATATGTTATGAATACAGTTTATGGAAAGAATCCAATTCAAAAAGTTGCTGTTGGGTTTTTTATTGTTATTTTACTTGGTGGATTTATTTATGTTAATGATACTTATTTGACACATGGGAAAATATTACCTTATATTACAGATTATGGAAAAACTTATGATTATGCTTATGGTGATACAGGAGAAGGAGAAGGTTCAACAAAAAGGTTATACCAATTTACTACAGCGATAAAAAATAATTCTGAATCATTTGTAAAAGTAATGTTTGGTTATGGTCCCGGCGCTTATGCGGCTAGTGATTATTTAATTAATTCCGGAATTTCTACACCATTTACAAAATCGTATAAGAAACGAGATTATGAATCTTACACAACTACATTAGGAATATTTTTATCAGAGTTAGGGATATTGGGACTTGTTGTGATCGTTTTGTTTTCTTTCAGTTTCTATTTTATTGCTTTAAGACATAATAGTTTAATACTGAGGCAGTATTCTTTAGGAATTAGTATTATATTTTTAGCAAATATGGTATATTTTAGCTTTCATTCAGGGATTATTTTAATGTTAGTTTCCTTTATGTTTTTTAGAATTTTTTATTTCAAAGAAAAGGAATTAATTAGCGATCCGCTAGTATTTTATAATAATGTAAAAAGGAGTCGTTATGTTAAAAGGTAAAACAATAGCAGTTGTAGTACCGGCATATAATGAAGAAAACCAAATTGGTAGAGTTATTGAAACAATGCCCGATTATGTCGATAGAATTGTAATAGTTAACGATTGTTCTTCTGACAAAACAGCTTCAATAGTAGAAAAATATTTGGAATCCGATTTTAATGACACAAGTATAATGATAAAAAACATTTTAAATAATGTTAAAAAGGATACCTATAATTATGCCGATTATATTGTTCAAGAAGAAACGAAAAAAGAGATGAAGTATTTTAAACCGTCAAAAGTAATTAATAGAAATCTTGAGGATGATAGAATTATTTTAATTAACCAAGAAAAAAATTATGGAGTCGGCAGGGCAATTGCAAGAGGTTATAAATGGTGTAAAGATTATGGAATTGATTGTACAGCAGTAATGGCCGGTGATGGGCAAATGGATCCTGCGGAGCTTGAATCAATTTGTAAACCTGTTATTGAAGAAAAAATTGATTATGTAAAAGGAAACAGGTTAATACATCGAAGTTCATGGTTAGTTATTCCAAAATTAAGATATTTAGGCAATTCGATTTTATCAATTCTGACAAAATTAGCGTCTGGTTATTGGCATGTTTCTGATACACAAACAGGTTATACGGCAATATCCAAAAAAGGTTTAAATTCTATTAAATTATATGATATTTATAAATCTTATGGCTGTCCAAACGATATTTTGGTGAAATTGAATATAGCTTTTTGTTCATTAAGAGAAGTGGAAATTAAGCCCGTATATAATATTGGAGAGAAGTCCAAAATGAGAATTTTTAAAATAATACCTAAGATTATCTGGTTATTGTTCAAATCATTTTTTAAAAGATTATGGGTAAAATATTTATTTAGAGATTTTCATCCATTATTTATACTTTATCATATATCTTTTTTATTAATTTTATTTTGTATTCCTTTTGGTATAAAAATAATGCGATTAGCTATCAATGGTCTACCTGCAAATCCGGTTACTGTTTTAGCTTTTGTGTTTTTATTTATAAGTGGTTTTCAATCTTTATTATTTGCTATGTGGATGGATATACAGGATAATGATAGGTTATATAAAGGTTAAATTTATATTAATTTAGGTATAATATGAATAATAAATATGCGATAGGAACAAATTACAAATATTTATCTAAGAATTATATTAGTAAATATTTAGTAAACAATTTTAACGAAGTTATTAAATTGATTTTATCAGATATTAAATTTAAAAATTATTTGGATATTGGATGCGGAGAAGGTGTTATACTATCAATTCTTAAAACTCAAATAAAGGATAAAAATTGTTACGGAATAGATATTGATCAAAATCATATTGAAAAGGCTAAATTTAATGCACCTTTCTGTCATTATAAAATAGGTGACATTTATAAAATTCCTTTTTCAAAAAATAGTTATGATCTTGTTACTTGTTTTGAAGTTTTAGAACATTTAGAATATCCACATAAAGCAATTAAAGAACTAAAAAGAGTTAGTTCAAAATATAATTTGATTTCAGTTCCAAGAGAACCTCTTTGGTGCATGTTAAATATGATTAGAGGAAAATATTGGAAAGGTCTTGGTAACACTCCGGGTCACATTAATAATTGGAGCACAAAAGATATTGTTAATCTTTTGAGTAATTACTTTCAAATTGTCAAAATATATAAGCCTATACCGTGGACAATAATCCTTGCAAAGTCGTAACTTAACTGACATTATTAGATGATTAATATGTTATGAAAAATTATTTCAAATATTTATTTAGAGATTTTCATCCATTATTTATACTTTATCATATATTCTTTTTATTAATTTTATTTTGTATTCCTTTTGGGATAAAAATAATGCGATTAGCTATCAATGGTCTACCTGCAAATCCGGTTACTGTTTTAGCTTTTGTGTTTTTATTTATAAGTGGTTTTCAATCTTTATTATTTGCTATGTGGATGGATATACAGGATA
>JAYEOX010000042.1:0-4469 GCA_034723415.1 Fidelibacterota bacterium
CTAAATTAGTTATATTATTATCATTACAATATAACTTTTGCAAGTTTTTTAAGTTCAGTATTGGCTCAATATCTGTAATTTCATTATCGCCACAATATAATTCTTGCAACTTTTTTAAATTTCGTATTGGGTTTAAATCAAAAATAAAATTATTACTACAATTTAATATCTTCAAATTCTTAATTTCACGAAGTGGCTTTAAATCTGTAATATTATTCTCACTACAATCAATTTTTTGTAAATGTTTTAGATTCCCTATAGGTTCTAAGCTTGTTATCTGATTTTCACGACAATCAATCCAATATAAATTCTTTAACTCGCGCAATGGCTCCAAACTGGTGAGCTGATTATAGTAACAATAAAGCTCCTCCAAATTCTCTAACTCGCATAATGGTTCCAAATTGGTAAGCTGATTATGGTGACAATCAAGTTTCTCCAAATTCTTTAACTTGCACAATGGCTCTAAACTGGTGAGCTGATTACTGCAACACGCAAGTTCCTCCAAATTCTTTAACTCGCGCAATGGCTCTAAACTAGTGAGTTTATTATCGTAACAATAAAGCTTCTGCAAATTCTTTAACTCGCACAATGGCTCCAAACTGGTAATTTGATTATGACTACAATCAATCTTTTCAAGTGCCCAAACATTTTGAATGTCAAATGCAGAAAGTTTTTTCTCAAAAAGATTTTCTTGATACTTTGTATTCTTAAGATTATATGCAAAAATTTCTTTCCATTTATCACTCAAAGAATTAAAATATTTTTTCTCTTTATTTTTTAATTCTTTTTTTATCTCCTCAAGTTCTTCAGTCAATTCAGTCATATTTCTATATCTATTCTTATAATCCTTCTCCAAGCATTTCATCAATAATTCATTCAGTCCATCGGCTACAAGATCAAGTTCATCGGGTTTGATATTTATAATTTGATATTCAATTTTTCCTTGATAAAAAGGTGTTCGTCCTGCAAGTAATTCATAAATTGTTATACCGAAAGAGTAAATATCTGTCTCTTTACCAATATTTTTACCTATCAATTGTTCCGGTGGCATATATTTTGGTGTTCCGGCACTTGATGAATTATCTATTCTACTTTTACTTGTATTTACAATTTCAGCAATTCCGAAATCCATTATCTTAATTTTGCCATCTTTGGTTAGCATTATATTTTGTGGTTTTATATCTTTATGAATTACATTTTCGTCATGAGCATACAAAACAGCTTTTGCAATTTTCAGAGCATAATCAATAACTCTATTTTCCGGGACTTTCTTATCTTTCTTTTTATATTCATAATTTATATCCGCAAGTGTTTTTCCATCTACAAACTCCATATCAATAAATTTTATTAATCCACTATTATGAAAATCGTAAACTCTGACAATATTTTCGTGAGAAAGATTTATCATTGTCTGTGCCTCTTTTCGCAGATTGTCCATCGCTTCTTCATTGTTTACCATATTTGCAGGAATAATTTTCAGTGCTTTATCAATATTCATCTCTTCATCAAAAGCACGATAAACAGCACCAAATCCACCGTGACCGATTTTTTCTTTTATTGTATATCGATCGTCAATTTTATATCCATTTGGTAGATCTTCTATATTTATTTTGCCATAAACATTAGAATTTTTTATTATCGTTTTGTCGTTATTCTCTTTTTTCATCTTTTACCCAAAACTCTCAAACTTCTTTCTCAAACATCTCCCAATTTACTGGCAATATATTTCTATCTTTCAATATTAATTCATCCTCAATGTTTTTTGATATCTCGCTATAATAAAATTTTCTATCTTGAATTTCTATTGAATAGAATTCATTTATTTTTTCAGGATTAGCGATTATTCTCCCATCTTGTTTTCGTATAAAAATTTTATCATTTCCATTTATTAGAATAAAATAATGATTCCTTAATGAATTTATCCTCTGAATATCACCGACCTCTTTACAACTTTTTTCATCTATAACTGCGGAGAGACGAAATGCAAAAAATGATCCTGATTTAATAACTGAAAAAGTAAATGCTCCGGCAATATTAAATTCATCTATTCCTGAAAATTTTTTCTCTTTTACATTCTTATCACTTCTATTTATAAAACTTCCGTTCGTGCTATCTAAATCTACAAATTTTTGCTTTTTAATATCAAATTCACAATGTTGTTTAGAAATCCAATCACAGGGAATAGAAATTTTGTTCTTTTCATCTTTGCCGATAGTTATTTTCCCATCAAAAAAGAAGTGATAGTGAATTTTATTCATTTTTTCGTAAAGCGATAGTTCGCCGGATATTCCAAGCTTGTCGGCGATTTTTCCTTTTTTATCATACCAATCGTTAAATTTATTGACACAATTGAAACAGTGTCGAGCATTGCTACGATTTTTTTCTCCACAGTATGGACAATATTGAAATTCACTCTTTGGTCTATTGTAAATGTCATTCCCACAAGATGAACAAAACAGAGCATTTTCTAAATTTTCCTTTTTGCAATGTGGACAAAATATTGGGTTTTTTATTTTTTCTTCAGAAATTTCACCAACAATAGTTCTCATCGGTGCTTCTTCACCACAAAATGGACAAAAAATATAAGCTGGATGCAATTTCCTTCCACAATTATTACAATGCAAAATCATTTTATCTTCCCAATAACATTCCTCGTTTTATCCACTGTTAAATTTATTCGTTTACCAAAAGCATCCCAGCCGGCACCTTGAGCAGAAACACCAAAACCTGATTTTACCGGAATGTTTTCTGTAGCAACAATTTGACCTGTTTCCAAATTATACAAGGAAATAATTCCGGAGCAGTTCGCAGTGTACATATTATCATATCCGCCTACTTTTGAAGTATTCCCGGAAGACAAATTTATAGCAAGAAAATAATCAGCATTGGTTTTCTTTGCATTCTCAATATCTTTGTCGTTTACATTGAACCCCTTTATTAAAATATTGGCAACTGAGTAACCATTATCCATAAGTAAGGTTTTTAATTTACTTTCTAAATTTGGCGACTTTTCTGTTTGGTCGTAATTATAAAATTTTACAGATAATGCCATAGATTTTTCCTTTTCCAAGTTAATAGTTAGAGAAGAGAGAAGTGGTAAAGAAAATTTATTTAAACCGTTAATCTCATCAATATCAATTTTTACTTTAATAGTAGAAAATTTATTTTTCGGCTCAATATAATTTATACGAAGTTCCGCCTGTCCATAATTCCCGGTTGTAATATTGTTCGTAATTTTCCCTTCGCCTTCTACGATTTTAGCACTTAACGGAAATTGAGAAATTGGGAATTTTTCTCCATTTGAATTTTCATATTGAACATAAAACGATGGCTGTCTATTTACCTTTCCCTGCATATTATAGAATACTTTTTTATTCCCCTCATTCAATTGTTTTGAAGTTAATCGTGATAACTGAATACTGCCAAAAAATTTATTTATTTTCCCGTCAATATATGAATGCACTTCAACCATGATTGAATCATTATTCAAATCGACTAACAGAGGCAACTCACCAAAAAAATTCTCAATATATTGATATGCATTTAACCAATTGTTTAAAGCAGTCATATAATTTCTGTTTTCAAATTCCTCATTCCCGCCAATAATTGCAGTTCTGATCATTGTTCTCTTTGTCTCAAGATCTTTTTTAACTCTTTCTTTATATTTACTCTTTGAGATATACACAAAATTAGTTACAAAACCGTCTTTGGGGTAATCAAGATAACTCTTTTCCTTAACATCCTTAATAATTTGATCCGTATAAATTTTTGTTTTTTGTGTAATTTGATCTTCGATATGCTCACTATATATTTTACCGGTTTGCATGGAAATACCTGAAAGTGTTCTGGTAATATCACTCTGCACATTCACTTCTATCGTCTTGGTCAGATCTTCCAAAGCTCTATTGTTCGCTTGAATTTTTGCTTCTCCCAAGTCATTGCCGATATTGGCTACACCTTCACCCCAATATACATTTGGATTATTTTTCTTTGATTCAATGAATCCTTTAATTCCCGCTCGCACTTTTTCTTTCTCAATCTCTGCCATTGATTTTTTTGGCTCTTTTTTTACTGTCTCTTTCCCACAACCAATCAGAATAATTATTAATAAAATTAGAATAAAGAATTTTAGGATTTTTCTATCTGTTTTAATTAAATTACTCATCTTTTGCCTCCACTGAATATTTTTTATTTTCAAATGATATTTCTAATTTATCTTTTAATAGAATAAATCGCTTTTCCACTTTTATAAGTTTTAGCATCTCTTCTGAAATAATTTTATGTTTTTTCTCTTGAATTATATCTTTCCCATCAAAACCAAATTCCAATTCTGAAATTAAAATAATATAACTTATTTTATCTCCATCTAAAATGAACCCCGTCACATTTCCGTCTTTTTTCTGTAAATAGATTTTGAAATCTATTGCCTTTGACAAATTCAAATTATCACCGGTTTTTATGCTTTTTGA
>JAYEOX010000043.1:0-6094 GCA_034723415.1 Fidelibacterota bacterium
TATAAATTTCGGTAGTTTTAATACTTTTATGTCCTAGTAATTCTTGGATAATTCGTAAATCTGTTCCTTGTTCAAGCAAATGAGTTGCAAAAAAATATTTAAGCATATTTCCTTCTGTCTTGATAATATATTTATTATTTCCTCATCTACTTAAATAATAACAAATGTCTAAAATAACAAAAGAAATATTTTAAAACATTATCAGTTTTTCAACTATTCCTGTTTCGCTATTTATTTCAACTATTTTTAGAGGAATTGCAAGACACATTTTTCAATTTTTATATTTAGTTAAAATATAACATTTTTTTATCCTAATGCAACATCCAGTATCATCATGAGTGTAAAACCTATTATTGCTCCAATTGTTGAATAATCCGTCTCATTTCCTCGTTGCGATTCCGGAATTAATTCTTCGACAACAACAAATATCATTGCCCCGGCTGCAAATGAAAGTGCATAAGGTAATAACGGAATAACAACCATTACTAAATAAGCTCCAATAATTGCAGCAACAGGCTCTACAAACCCGGATAATTGTCCATAGTTAAATGCTTTTAATCTTGATAAGCCTTCGCGTCGTAACGGAACAGATACTGCGGTTCCCTCGGGAAAATTTTGTAATCCAATACCTATTGCAAGAACAATAGCACCTGTCAGAGTTCCTATTTCCGGGCTATTTGCCAAAGCACCAAAGGCTACTCCTACTGCTAATCCTTCGGGAATATTATGTAATGTTATTGCTAAAACAAGTAATGTACTGCGTTGCCAAGATGTTTTTATTCCTTCGGCTTTATTTTCAGGTAAGCCTAAATGTAAATGAGGAAGTAATTTATCAATTAATAATAAAAATGCTCCTCCTGATAAAAATCCTATTGTTGCAGGTATCCATGCAATAATTCCTTGTTTTTCTGACATCTCAATTGCTGGTAGTAACAAAGACCAAAAACTTGCAGCAATCATAATTCCTGCTGCAAATCCAAGCATTAAATTTAATACTTTTGGCTTAATTTCTTTAAAAATAAACACCATTACTGCACCTAATGCAGTCACACTCCAAGTAAATAGTCCTCCTAAAAGAGCTAATAATACCGGATTATATTCAAGTAAGCATTCTAAATTCATCTTATATTTATTTTATTAATTCCTGTATTTAGTTTTGCATAACTTAGTACTTATATCCAGCTTCAAACAAAGTATCTTGTGAAGAAGGCTGTGATCCAGCAACATACATACCTTTAGACGCTTCAGAGTTTGCTTGTGCTCTTGCCAGCAATGCTTTTTGACCGGCCTCAATATCACTGCCTTTCCAAGCTTGCAAACAAGAACGTTGTAAAGCTCGACCATAAGAGAATGTCATAGCCCATGCACCACGGCGTTCTAAACTGTTTATAGTGTTAAGATAAACAGATGCATCTTCTTCCATAAGACCACCAGAAAGGAACATGATTCCAGCTACCGCTGAAGGTACACAGCGATTCATAGTTTGAATGGTCATTTTAGCCACTTCTTCAGAATCTGCTTTCTCAGATGCATCAGCACCAGAAACAGTCATTGAAGGTTTTAATAAAGTACCTTCTAAAAATACGCCATTTTCATTGCATGCTTTATATACTTCTGTAAGAATCTTTTCTTGTACTTTAGCAGTTGTTTCAATGCTGTGGGCACCATCCATAAGTATTTCAGGCTCAATTACTGGTACAAGACCGGATTCCTGACAAGTACGTGCATAACGAGCTAAGCCCCATGCGTTTTCTTTAATTGCAAGATCAGTTGGAGCACCATCTTCAGATATATGAATAACTGCACGCCATTTAGCGAAACGAGCACCGCGCTCATAATACTGAGCAGTACGCTCAACAAGCCCCTCAAGACCCATAGCCCAGGTCTCAACTTCGTTAGCACCAGGAAGAGGGCGTAATCCTTTATCTACTTTAATACCTGGAATAATTCCTAGTTTATTAATTTTCTCAATCATTGACTCGCCATCAGCATGATCTTGGTATAAAGTTTCTTCGAAAAGAATTACACCGCTAATGTATTTACCAAGACCTTCTGTGGTGAAAAGCATTCCACGGTATGCTTGACGATTCTCTTCAGTATTCTCAACATTAACATTTGCAAGACGCTTACCAATTGTAGATGTAGATTCGTCGGCTGCCAGTAATCCTTTACCTTTTATTGCTAAAAGACGTGCCGTCTCTCTCATTTCTTCTTGTTTTTTAATCATTTTTATCTCCTTTTTTTTAATCATTAAATAGTGTTTTTATATTTTTTAAATCTGCATTTGAAACATGAGTATATATTTCGGTAGTTTTAATACTTTCATGTCCTAATAATTTTTGTATAATTCGTAAATTTGTTTTTTGTTTAAGTAGGTGCGTTGCAAAAGAATATTTAAGCATATTTCCTTCTGTTTTGATAATGTATTTATCATTTTCTCAACTGTTTCAATAGTAGCAATAAAAATTTAAAATAACAAAAGAAATGTTTTAAAATGTTATCAAAACTATTGCTGTTTCGCTATTTATTTCAACTATTTTTACAGGAATTGCAAGATACATTTTTCATCTCTTATTCAGCAATAAATAAATTCATTAATTTTTCATTAATATAATAATTCCCTGTTCCAAGTTTATGTTTTACTAACAATCTATCTTTTGTTAATTGATTCAAATATTTGGATGCTGTTATTCTTGAAACTCCCAAATCATTTTCAACAAATTCAATTTTAGTATATGGATGTTTAAATAAATTATTCAATAAATCTTGGCTGTAGAATTTGTAATTGTCGCGAAGTAAATTTTTATATTCAAAGATCAATTCTCTAATATTCTTTATTAATATTATCGTCTCTTTTGATATTTGTTCAATACCATTGAGCATATATATTAACCAGTTTTCCCAATTATCATTTTTTCTAACTTCTTGCAATAATTTATAATAATCACCTTTGTTCAAAATAATATATTTACTTAAATATAAAATTGGAAGATTTAATAAATTTTTCATTACCAAATAAAGTACATTGATTATTCTTCCGGTTCTTCCATTGCCGTCATAAAAAGGATGGATACTTTCAAATTGATAATGAATAATTGCCATTTTAACTAATGGATCAAAATCTGAAATTGAATCATCATTAATGAATTGTTCTAAATTAGACATTAAATTGACTATTTCTGAATTGTTTTGTGGCGGTGTATAAACTATTTTACCTGTTGTTTTATTTTTTAGTTCTGTTCCCGGAAGCTTTCTGAAACCTGCCTTGTTTTTTTCTAACTCTGTTTGAATTTCTATGATGTCGTTGTTTTTCAATATTTTGTTTTTAGAAACAAGAGAAAACCCTCTTTTCAATGCTGAAATATAATTTTGGACTTCTTTAGCATTTAATGATTTAAAACCATTAAAATTTAAATTTGATTTGTAAACATCGTCATGAGTTGTAATAATATTTTCTATTGCTGAACTATCTTTGGCTTCTTGTAATCCCAATGTATTGATTAATATATTTTCATTTGGTATTGTCTCAGCAATTCCCTTCAATTCAGCTAATGCTCTGTGTGCTGTTGATAACTTTTTTAAAACTCTTTTCGTTTCAATGTCTTTTTTTATTGGTAATTTTTTTAACATTTCAACTCCTATATGTAAACATTTATCAATTATCTTTACAAAGGTACATTATTATGATAAGAAAAACAAATAATTTTTATATAATGCTATTTAAATGATAAATTATTGCATTTATTTTATCACTTAGTATCTCTTTTTTATAATTAAACAATATATAACAATAAAAATTCACAACACCAAAATGGAAATATCACTTTTTTCGATATTTCCTATTCGCTATCATTACTTGCCCAACAGAAATTGATCCATCGTTTGATGGTAATTTTGAAGGCAAATAAACAGTAAAATTATTTTTTGTTAATATATTATTCAAGTTTTCTACGATTATTTTATTTTGCATCACGCCACCGGAAATAACTACTTTTTTGATTCCCGATTTTTCAGATGCTTTTTTGATAGCTTCCAAAGTAAATTGAATAATTGTGTTATGAAATGATTCTGCAATTTTATTTTTTGAAACTCCATTTTTTATATCTTCAACTATCTCTTTCAACATCGACTTAAAGTTAATAATTCCATTTTGAATTTTATATGAATATATTTTAGCATTCATTATATTGTTTTCATCGCACAAGAATTGTAAAGCCATCGCAGATTGGGCTTCAAAGCTGATTTCAGGAAATAATCCTAACATTGTTGAGACACAATCAAATAAACGTCCCATACTTGATGTCTGAAAAATGTTAAAATTATTTTTTATCTGCTTGTCAATAATATTTTTTTCAAATGATGAAATATTTTTTAAAAAACGCGTATCAACTCCAATTTTTTTTAAGTAAGCATAAGCAATTCTGATAGGTTTTTTTATTGCAGCATCGCCGCCGGGCAAAGGCATATTCTCAAGATGAAAAATTCGTTCAAATTTGTTGTAATTTGCAATCATGATTTCACCGCCCCAAATTGTTCCATCAGTGCCATAACCTGTACCATCATAGACAATTCCGATCACAGGGTCGATAATATGGTGTTCGGCCATTATTGCTGCAATATGAGCGTGATGATGTTGAACTTTGATGAGTGGAAGATCCTGTTCTTCTGCTAAACGCGTAGTATAAAAATCCGGTTGAAGATCACAAGCGATTAATTCCGGCTTAATGCCAAACCATTTTTTATATTTTTCTAACATCTCAAAATAGAAGTCTATTGTATTTTTGGAGAAGGAATTTCCAATATATGGAGAGAGAAAAAGCTGTCTGTTTTTTGTTAATGAGAAAGTAATTTTCAGAGCTGCTCCCATTCCTAAAGTTGGCACAGTATCAATTGGCAGGTTTATTGGTGAAGGAACATAACCACGGGATCTTCTTAAAATTAGATCATTTTTTTTGATCGGAAGTATTACAGAATCATCTGAACGATTTAAAATTGGACGGTTGTTTGTTAAAAAGTAGTTGCATATTTTTTGTAGTGATTTTTCTTCTTTACTTATTGGATCATTATTTACATTTCCTGAAGTCATTACGAGAAATGGAAGTTCTTTGTTAAATAGCAGATAGTGAATTGGTGCATAAGGAATAAAAACACCTAAATTGGGATTGTTTGGAGCAATTAATTCTGAAAGTAAATTTCCCCTTTTTTTCAGAATTAAAATTGGTGCTTCCGGTGATTTTAATAAATTAATGTTTTCTGCAGTAATTTTTACTAATTTGGATAGGTTTTTCTCTTGAGTCATCACGGCAAATGGTTTGTACGGACGATCTTTCAATTTTCGTAATTGTTTCACAACTTTTGTATTTGTTGCATCACAAGCAAGATGAAATCCACCAATTCCCTTAATTGCAACGATCTGTCCATTTTTTAATAATTCTACAGCTTCCGAAATGGGATTTTTTGCTGATATTATTTTTAGTGATTTATCCATTAAAATAAATTTTGGCCCGCATTCCGGACACGCAATCGGCTGAGCATGGAATCTGCGATTGAGTGGATTTTCGTATTCATTTTTACAATAATCGCACATTTCAAAATCTTTCATGGTTGTCATAGGTCTGTCATAAGGAGTATCTTCAATTATTGAAAATCGAGGTCCGCAATTTGTACAATTAATAAAAGGATAGAGGTATCTTTTATCTTTTTTATCAAACATCTCATTGATGCAATCTTGACAGACCGCCAGATCGGGTGATAACAAAGTTGTTCCAATTTGTTGTTTACTTTTTTTTATTGTGAAATTTGTAAATTTTTGTTCAGGAATGTTATTTACTTTGAAATATTTTATTTTTGAAGCAGGTGGATTTTCATTTTGAATTTTGTCAATAAATATTCCAATTGACCTTTCATTACCACTTATTACAATTTCAACACCGTTGGAAGTGTTAATTACAAATCCTGTAAGATTTAGTTCGATTGCTTTTCTATAAATAAATGGACGAAATCCGACACCTTGAACTATTCCGTTTATCTCTATTTTTTTTGTTGGCATATTTTTTTTGAGAAATGCCATATCTTGGAGATATGGCATTTCTGA
>JAYEOX010000043.1:6194-15859 GCA_034723415.1 Fidelibacterota bacterium
GTTCGATTGCTTTTCTATAAATAAATGGACGAAATCCGACACCTTGAACTATTCCGTTTATCTCTATTTTTTTTGTTGGCATATTTTTTTTGAGAAATGCCATATCTTGGAGATATGGCATTTCTGAATTTTGTTAATTCCGTTCATTTCGGCTTCGCTTAATGAACGGTTTATTCTCAACCTCAACTTCAACCTAAATTCTCAATCTTAATCTTATCTTAGCGTTTTTGCGACTTAGCGAGAAAATTCCTTCACAATCTTCTCAGCAATCTGAATTCCGACTCTATCAGATGCTTGAACTGTAGCTGCACCAATATGAGGAGTAACTGAAACATTAGGATGTTTTGCCAATTCTATGTTAAAATTCGGTTCATTTGCCCAGACATCAATACCGGCGCCCGCTACTTTACCGGAATTTAAATTATCCAATAGAGCTCTTTCATCAATTAATCCGCCTCTTGCACAATTGATCAGATAAACACCGTCTTTCATTTTTTTGATCGCTGCATTATCAATTAGCGGTTTATCTAATTTTGGAAGATGTATTGTAATAATCTCTGCTTCTGCATATAATTTATTAAGTGATACAACTTCTACATTTAAATCGGTTTTAATGTCAACAACATCATTAACAATTACTTTCATTCCAAGTGCAATTGCCTTTTCTGCGGTAATTTTTCCAATAGTTCCAAAACCAATAATTCCTAATTTTTTACCATTAAGTTCAAATCCTTTGTATGATTTTTTTAACCATTTTCCTTCTCGCATTGAAATATTTGATTTATTTAAAAATCTTGCGAGTGCGAAAATGTGAGCTATTGCAAGTTCGGCAGCAGAAGCTGAATTAGCAGTTGGAGTATTTAAAACAGGCAATCCTTTTGATTTGGCATATACATGGTCAATATTATCTATTCCGGTTCCAGCTCTTGCAATAAGTTTTAATTTTTTACCTGCATCAATTACTTCTTTAGGTACTTTTGTTGCGGAACGAACTATCATTCCATCATAGTTTGGGATCTCTTTTACTAATTCATCTAATTCATAATGTTCAATGTGAAAATCAATTC
Organism: Fidelibacterota bacterium; assembly: GCA_034723415.1. Lineage (GTDB taxonomy): Bacteria > Fidelibacterota > Fidelibacteria > Fidelibacterales > Fidelibacteraceae > TCS52. The sequence goes on from JAYEOX010000043.1 coordinate 7,262, forward strand.
CATTTTCTTCTAAAATATTTTGACCATTTTTACTTAATCCGTCACATATTAAAATTTTCATTTTATTCTCCTTAAAAGAAAGTTACCACAAAGGACACAAAGAAACACAAAGGTCACAAAGAGGTATTTTATATTTGTTATATTGAAACTTTGTGTCTTGTGAAATCGATTTTCTTTTATAATTTTTTAATTGTTTTTGTTAAAATTTCTAATAATTTTTCAAGTTCGGATACTTTCCGATCAGCCATGTGAGCAATTCTGAATGTTTTCTCTTTTAGATCACCGTATCCATTTGAGATCACATAACCAACCTCACCAATTTTTTTGTTTAATTCTGCTACGGAAATTCCCTTTGTATTCTTGATAGCTGAAACTGTATTAGATTCAAATCCGGCTTTGGGGAACAATTCAAATCCATTATCTTTTACCCATTGGCGAGTGATCTTTGCTAATTCCAAATGACGAGCATATCGATTTTCTTGTCCTTCATCATTGAGAATATAATCTAACTGTTTATCCAAAGCGAACATATGTGAAAGAGTAGGAGTGGATGGATATTGAAATGGTTTTTTCACTATATATTTGTAAAGATTAAGCAGATCTAAATAAGTTCCTCTGTTTTCAACTTGTTTTCCATGTTCAAGTGCATTTTCTGAAACAGAACAAATTGATAATCCCGGAGGTAAACCAAGTGCTTTTTGTGTAGAAGTAATACAAACATCAATTCCAAGTTTATCAACTTCAATTTTTACGCCTCCCATCGAAGAGACAGAATCAACTAACCATAATACATCAGGATATTTTTTTCTAACTTCTGCAATTTCTTCTATTGGATTCATTAATCCGGTAGATGTCTCGTTATGTGTAATTGTGAACACATCATATTTTCCGGTAGAAAGATATTTGTCGACTGTTTCCGGTAAGGTTGGATTTCCCCATTCTGCCGGCACATGATCGACAGGAACATTGTTGGATTTTGCCAATTTGTACCATCTCTCTCCGAATGCTCCAACAGAAAACACAACAGCTCTTTTTGCAGTCAATGAACGAATTGAACCTTCCATTAATCCTGTTCCTGAAGATGTAGATAAAAGAATTGGGTTATTAGTGTAAAAAAGTTTCTGAATTTTCTCTGAGATGCTTTTTTGCAATGTAGTAGCATCCTTACTACGATGACCGATCATTGGTGTGCTCATCGCTTCCAAAATTTCAGGACGAACATCAACCGGTCCCGGTATAAAAAGTTTTTTACTCATTTTTACCTCCATTTTAATATTTTAATATATATGAAATATAAGCAATTTTTACTAATAAAAAAAGGAATATTGGAATATTATTATTGAGAAATGTAAATATTTGCAATTAATTAAAAAAAAATCATTTGTTAATATTCAAATTATTTATTGTTGATTCGTTTTGAATATCTTTCATCTCTAACTTAATATAATAGACCATTCCCATAATTAATCCATTTCTCGGCACTTTTACAGTAACAGATCTGTTTTGAGTAGTTTTGAAAGTCAGTTCATGTTCTTTATGTGAAATATATAAATAGCATTCATTTTTATTAATAATTTCTTTTTTGAATATTTTTTGATCCAATGCCAATAATTGACAATTTGGAAATTCAATTTTAATAGCAGTGCAATATTGTTTATCAAAATCAAAGATCGGATTGATAACGGCATGATAATCATTCGCTAATTTTTTAAATTCAGTTACTTCTAATTCTGATGCATAAAGTGAAACAAATAATAACATAATTATTAATATTAATCTTTTCATAGTTATTCCCCCCTTATCAACAATTAAGTAAAATACATTTATGAATTAGCATTTTCTAGAAATGAAGAGATAGATTTTTGGGTTCCGGCAGCGATTAAAGTATGGCTGTCATTTAATGGAATATTCACAAATGCAGTAGGATATAATTTTTTAATTGTGCCATCTGTTTTATCTATTTCTTTTAATGCAATTATATTAATTTTAAAAATTTGTCTAATATTAAGTTCAACAATTGTTTTCCCATAATATTTTTCCGGGATTTTAAATTCACCTAAATATATACCGGGGGCAAATTCATGTACGAATTTTATTCCACCATAAAATAATTTAATTGCCGTCTCTCTTCCTTGTTGCTTCTCCGGAAAGAGTGTTTCTACAACATCCATCTTATCTAATATTTTAGTTTGGATCTCTTTTATTGCTCTTGCATAGATCTTTTTTACACCTAATTTCATTAATATTCCAACAGTAAGAATATTATTTTCAAAAGATTCACCCATTGCTAATACGACAAGATCATCAGGCGTTACAAATCGTGATAAAGCAATTTCATCTGTTGAATCTAATTGTACGGCATGCTCAAATCCTTCTTGTTTCAAATTTTCGATAGTTGTTAGATCCTTGTCAATTATAGTAATCTCAGCATTCAAATCATTTAGTGTTCTGGCAATTGCTTTACCATAAGCACCCATCCCGATTACTACAAATTTTTTTATCTCGTCCATTTTTTACACCATTTTATTTTATTATTAATTTAATTTATCCGACCATTAAATTTAATTCTGGAAATTTATATTTTGAGTCTTCACTTGCCTTATCTTTTCCAATAGCGAGAGCAATTGTAAATAAACCAACTCTTCCCAGGAACATTACGATTACAAGAACTATTTTACTAAATTCCGAGAGATCAGCTGTAATTCCTCTTGATAATCCAACTGTTCCAAAAGCAGAGAAGGTTTCAAATAAAAGATCGAAAAATGGGATATCATTGAAAATATTCAATAACAATAAGGCAGTAAATATTAAAATAATAGATAAAAATAGAATTATTATTACTCTTTTAATTGTTGTATCACCAATTGTATTCCAACCAATTTCAACATTATCTTTACCTGAAATAAATGTTTTAAAAGTAAAAAAAAGCGTTGTGAAAGTCGTAATTTTAATACCTCCTGCTGTGGAATTTGGTGCACCGCCAATATACATCAAAACAATTATTATCATTGCAGCAGGAATCATTAAGTTACCAATATCAATGTTGGAGAATCCTGCAGTTCGACTTGTAACGCTAGCAAATAGTGCATTTACAATTTTTAATCCAAATGGGATATCGCTCCATTGATTCCATTGTAAAATTAAAATTATTATTGCACCAAATAAAATTAGCGAACCTGAAGCAATTAAAATGATCTTTGTTTGCAATTTCAATTTTCTTTTTTTTGATTCCGGAAAAATAAGATCTTTCAATGTATAAAATCCCAAACCACCAATAATTATTAGTACCATTATTGTAATTAAAGTAGGAATGTGTGACGATAATCCAAATGTTTCAAGTCCATATTTAAAATTACTAAATCCTGCGTTACAATAGGCACTCACACTTTGAAAAACAGCAGAAAATATTCTATGTCTGATAGAAAAATTCATATTATTCCAAGAAAAATATAAAAATATTGCACCAATAATTTCAACAGCGAATGTTAGTTTTATAATAGTTTTTACCATTTTTGTTAAATTCAGCAAATTATCATCACCTAACATTTCTCCAATTATGATTTGTTCTTTTAATCGAATTTTTTTCTGAATGAGAAGGACAACAAAACTTGTAAGAGTGATAATACCTAATCCACCTATTTGTATAAGAAGTAAAATCAACACTTGACCGGAAATAGTAAATGTTTCAGAAACGATAACTGGTGTTAATCCTGTTACACACACTGCAGATGTAGAAAGAAAAATAGCATCAGCCCAGTGTAAATATTCATTTGTCATTTTAGGTAATTTTAATAAAAAAGTACCTATAAAAATAACTATAAAAAATGAATAAATAATTATGTGAGATGGATGAAAAGGAAAAAACAACCATTTATCTTTACTTTTTGCCATCGCTAAAAATGCATTGAAGATAATATATATTTGTACAAATATAAAATAAATCTTAATGTAATTTATTGCATTATTTTTAGAAATAATTGTATATGAGCTATAATGAAAATAATTTTCTGCAATAACAGACACAATAAATAAGAAAAAAACAATAGATTCAATAAAATGATCCTGTATATACTTTTTGATATTTTCACTAATTAACATTTGTAATAAAAAGGATATAACAAAAGTTAATGCGATTATTTTATCAGCAAAATGTAATATGCTTTCTGTTTTAATATCAATATAAAAGCCGTATTCTATTATTATTGATATAAAAGCAATAATAGCAATAATAAATCTGACTGTATTTATATTTTTTAATATCTTTATTTTTTCCATAAGCTAAATATATAATATTTTTTGACAATAAAACAATAATATTATGAATATGTTGGATAGTATAAAAATAATAATCTTTTTTCTAATTTTTATGATATAATTTAAATGTTTTCTATAGATGCGATTTTATTAGAATTTATAAATATTTACAGAATATGATTTTGTTTCTATTGAAAAATTATTATTCTGTATTTTTATTTTTCCATTGCCGAATAAATGTTTATTATTTCCAAATTTAAGATCAAAAGGTAATTTAAAGTCAATGTTTTTTTTATAATTACTATAATTTATTATTACAAGTATCTTTTCAGAAAAATCATTTCTTAAATAAGCGAAAGTATTATCATCAGCTGTTAATGAGATGTAATCGCCATATTTTAAAGCGGAATGATCATTTCGTAAATTTGTCAATTTTGATATATTATTTATTAAGTATTTTGCATTAGCGTTAATTTTATCATTCCATTTCATCATTCTACGATTATCCGGATCCGATGCACCGGTCATTCCAATTTCGTCTCCATAATAGATCGTTGGAATTCCGGGAGTTGTCATTAAATATGCGAAATACGACACAATTTTTTTATAAACTAATGGATCATCAATTTGAATATTTCTATTCCATCCGACTTCTGCTGCATTTTCATCCCACTTTAGATCTTTATCTAAATAAGCCGCAAGTCGAGGTTGATCGTGGCTGTCCATAATATTTCCCATCAAATTCAATTGTCCATAAGTGTCAATCGATTGTTCAATTTCTCTGTTAAGATTTTTAAAATTACCATCTTCACGAGCAAACGCGTCTCTTGCAGGCCAATACAAATTGAAATTAAATTGAGCTGATAATTGGCCGTTATTTACATAAGATTTTACAAGATCATAATCACCAAAAGTTTCGCCGATTTGATATATTTTTTTGTCGGGAAATTCAGATTTGATTCTGTAAGTTAATTCCCGCCAAAATTTATTTGGAACATGTTTAACCGCATCATGTCTGAACCCATCGAGATTGTAATTTTCAAGCCACCAAACAGCATCTGTTACAACTTGATCTATTGCTTTTTTCGAATGTAAATAATCAAAACTCGGAATATACGGATCAAACCAAGTTGTTAAACGATGTTCATTCCAAAGACGTAAGTTTTTTCGTCCATTAGACAGTTTCAATTTTCCAAACCAATCGCGATGATTTCTAAAATAGGGATGTTCTTTATGAACATGGTTTGAAATGAAGTCCATTAATATTTTTATGTCGTGTTTGTGAGCAGTTTCGATCAATTCTTTTAATAATTTGTTCGTACCAAATCTTTCTTCCACCTTTCGAGGATTTATTGGCCAATATCCGTGGTAACCTGCAAACCATCTATGGGGTTTCGGTGATTCTTGAAATGCACTATCCGTAGTTTGTAAAAAAGGAGAGATCCATAATGTGTTTACACCTAATTTGTTAAAATAACCTTCATTTATTTTGTCAATTATTCCTTGTAGATCGCCACCTTGAAAATTTGCTCTGTCTGCTAATTTCGGATGAATAACTTTATTATCATTAGTTGAATCGCCATTACAGAATCTATCGATCATTAGTGAATAAATTATTGCATCGTTCCAAGTTGAAGCAGAATTATTTAATGATAATGGAATTCCGTTAATTATTTTTGTATGAATGATATTACTTAATACATCGTTATTTGAAAATACTAAACGGATATTATGTAAATCAGTAATATTATATTTATCAGAATTTATTTCAAACTTAATTATATCATTTTTGAAAGTAATGAAATTATTTTGCAATAATTTATTATCTAATAAGATTTTTAAATTTTCAGAAGTTGTTTCATTTTTAATATCTTCTGCTAATAATTTGTAATAATAAACGAATGAGTTATTATTCCTCTCAAAATTAAATGGTGTAATATGTGGTTTTTTTCCTTTAAATTTTGGTTGAATTATTAATGGAGAATTGAATCCACCTAATCCATTTGGAATTTTAGTAGAATTGTTCGGATCAAGATATTCATTACCATCAGCAAAAAATTTATATTGATAAGTGCCGGGTTCAAAAGGTAATTGTATAGAATATTTTCCATCATTATCTTTATCTTTCATCTGAAATTCTTGTCTGTTCCATTCGTTAAAATTTCCGAAGACAGATACAAATTTTGATCTAATAGGAGGGAAAAAGGTAAAATTTACATATTGTTTTGAGATGATTTTTATTGGAATATCGTATTTACTATTATTGAAATTAAATTTTATTGTTTCAAAATTAGAAACTGCATTGTTACAAAAGATTTTAATGATTTTAGTATTTTTATTGTAATTTACTTGAATGTTTTCAGAAGAATAAAATTTTAGTGTAGAATAATTTTTTGCAAAAAATAGATCTTGAACATTGATTTTTAATGTGTCATTTACAAATATTGTCTGTGTAGGAATTAATTCAATATTATTTTTTTGTTTAAAATTATTACAACTTAGAATAGAAAATATTAACAAAAATAATGTAAATTTTTTCATTGGTTTTTTCCTATAAAAAGAACCTCAAATTAATGAGGTTCTTTAAATTAATATTAGATTATTTTAATGTTAATCACTACCTTCTGTTTCATCAACCTTGACTTCTGTAGATAAGTGTCTAAACCATTTGAAGTAAAGACCAATACTTAAAGCGACTAAAAGTATTCCAAGCACTAATATTTGATTCCATACTTGAAAAACAAGATTCATCATAAATAAGAAAAGAATTATCTGCCAAGGAACTGCCATAAATGTAGCGATGATATCTCTTTTGTTTTCTTTATCAATATTATTTTTTGTTTTTTCAGGCAATTTATTTTTAAACTTTTTCCAAAATCCAAAAGGACGAGTAACATTATAAAAATTTTGAAGAACTTTATCATCTGTTGGCTTAGTAAATTTAGTTCCGATAATTGTGGCGATAAGAGAAATTCCTGCAGCGAACACGAAAGCATAATATTCTTCTACCGTTGCAGGAACAGTTAATTTCCAAATGATTGCAGATATTGCACCTGCTGCCATTCCGATAGCATAACCATATCCATTAAGCCGCCACCAATACCAACGAATGAGTTGTGGAATAATAAGTCCGGCACCAATACTCATTGTGATCCAACCCCAGATTTCATTAATATTTCTAATGAAGAGTGTTAAGATTAAGCCGATAACTACAATGATTATTGAAGACCAGTGAGATTGTTTCATCAACTGTTTATGATTTGCATTTTTATTTATATGTTGCTGATAAATATCTTTTACCCAATAAGCTGCTCCTGCATTTACAGTAGAATCAAATGTTGACATAGCAGCTGCCATTAATCCGGCAATGAGAAATCCTTTTATTCCAATTGGTAAAATTCCAATTACAACCGGTAAAACCATTTCCGGATCTGAAATTTGTGTTCCAAGAGAAATACCAATCACAGCAAGAGCTGCGATGAAAGGCCATCTAAAAGATAGTAAAAATATCCAAAATAGTGATAATAATCCGGCTTCTTTATCTGTCTTTGCAGCGTAATATCTTTGTATCATATAATTTCCGGTTCCACCACTCCCTTCAATTGTTGTTTTAAATAAGTAGAACATAATTGCAATTCCAAATAGATTATACATTGAATATGTACTATCCGGGTCAATATTTAAATTCCATTTTGGAATGATGTTTGTCCACTCGCTCCAAGTAGTTGGGAATGAAGCAAATCCACCATCTTTCATAGGCATTGATACAGCAAATTCCTCCGGTAAATCAATTCCCAATGCTTTTACTACAATATATCCGATTGCCATAAATATAAATATACCTTGAAAGACATCTGTCCAAATAACGCCGTATAATCCGGCTGCAACTGTATAGATCATAGATAATGTTATTAAAATAGTAGCTGCCCAAAATTGAGAAGGTAACCCAAAGAAACTGGGAATACCCAAGAAACTTCCTAGAAATTTTCCTCCACCGATAGCAAAATATGTGATCATTGCAATAGATAAAATTATTGAAATGATAGCGGTTATCAAACGAGCTGTTTTTCCTTCTTTGTCTGTACCAAAACGAAATTTCATCCATTCTGCTAATGTCATAACTCCGGATCGGCGATTCCATTTTCCCATAAAAATCATCAAAAATGCCATTATCAAAGTTACACCGCCACGAATTTCAATATACAATCCTTTTGCACCAATTGCATAGACAAATGCGACAATGATCATTGTGCCACTTATATCAAGATTTGACGACATTCCTGATGAGCCAAGAGCCCACCAAGGCATTGAACGATCTCCAAGAAAATATGAATCAATTCCTGC
>JAYEOX010000043.1:15959-19638 GCA_034723415.1 Fidelibacterota bacterium
GGCAATTCAAAATCAGCAGAATCTGAATTATTACCATTGAGTAAAACCATGATATCGTTATTTTTACTATTTACGAAATAACCTAATCCAAAATCATTATTGTTTGAATAAATGTATTTTATATTTTTTCTATTAGCTTTTCTGAGTTGTGGAAATTTCATTCGTAATTTTATTAATTTTGAATAATAATTTATTAATTCCATATTTTCAGAAGCAATATTATAATTAATATAATTGGTCTCATTGTCTTTATTGTATGAATTATGATCGAGTTCGCCAATATGTTCTTCCGGTACATCTGTTTCTGCAATTATTTTTGGTCTTGCAAATTCCTGTCCGGAATGCATCATCATTATTCCTTGTGAAGTAGCGAGAATAAAAGCTCCGAATTTATTTAACTGTAATTCACTTGTTGTTATTGTGGTATCACTTTTTTTTGCAAGTCGAATAAAATCGCCAAAAGTATAGCCATCGTGACAAGCAAGATAATTTACAGAATGAGCTGTATTTAAATATTGACCGCTATCGCTCTGTAATGATCCTGATAAGAATCTCAAAAAATTTTCTTTTTTAACTTTATGTTCCCATTTGCCAAATATAAATCCGGGCCTTATTTCAGGATTTTCACCTTTTATTCCGTTTCTAAATTGATCATTCCAAGATGACCAACCTAATTCACTGAATTTTTTAGGTTTATAAACGCCACCCCAAGGTTCCGCTGTAATAAAAACATTAGGATTTATTTTCTTTGCTTTTTCTAAAATCATTTCAAGTGTTTTTTCATCAATTAATGCACCGAGATCAAATCTAAATCCATCAATGTGATATTCTTTCATCCAGTATTCAATTGCATCAAGGATCATCTTTCTTGACATTTTACTTTCGGTTTTAAAATCATTTCCACATCCACTTTTGGCAATATAATTTTTGTTACTGTCGAGCCGAAAATAATATTCTTTGTCTATTAATTTAAATGGATTCGCATCGTAATTGCTAACATGATTAAAGACAACATCAAGAATTACAGCAATATTTTCATCATGTAATTTTTTTACCATTGTTTTAAATTCTTTTATCTGTTTGCCATTAACTCCAATATATTTATCTTTTTTCATATTGTCATCTGTTGAATAATATGATTCGGGCGTGAAAAAGAATGTTGACATATATCCCCAATGATTGCGAGCATAAGGATTCCAAGTATTTGTTCCAACAGGCGTTTCCTTTTGATATGGAATTTCAATATTCGCGAAATCGTGAATCGGCAATAACTCTATAGCATTGATTCCAAGTTTTTTTAGATATTTAATTATACTTGGTTCAGCTAATCCGAGATAAGTGCCGGGATTGTCTGCTTTTGAAGATGAATGAGCTGTCATATCCCGAACATGGGCTTCGTAAATAATAAGGTCACGAGGGTCGTTTCCAATAACCCATTTGTCGTTTTTCCAATTAAAATCATCTTTATAAATAAGTGTTTTGGCATTAATATGGTAATTGTTTTGAGTTGCAACTGCTTTAGAATAAGGATCGGGAATTAAATATGTTTCATCGAACTTTTCATCTCCAACATAATTACCATTTATATAATAGCCATAATATTTGCCAAATAGTTTGTTTCTCATTTTATATTCCCAGACGCCGTTTTGGTCTCTTGTCATTGGATATTTGACGCCGGATTTGTCGTTATATTTTTCAAAGATAACAAGCAATACTGAACTTGCTCTTGGCACAAAAATTCTAAATATAGAATATTTGTTATTGTAAGAATATCCTAATTTCTTATTAGAATATAAAGTGTCAAAGTCGTTTGTTGTAAATGGTCTTTTAATATTTTTAAAATTATTCGTTTTTTCCATTGCGAAAGTTACGCTTAAAAAACAGATAATAAAAAGAATTATTTTGTTTTTCATTTTTTTGTTTCACTTATTTTGTTTTCTATATATATCATCACAGCTGTTTGTTCCGGAATATGGATTTCATCATTTATGAGTATCTTTTTAGAGTTGTTTTTTGGGGCAATAACTTCTATTATTTTTACATCTTGAAATACTAAATTTTTTAATTCCTTATGAAGATTTATAATTTCAGAATTTTCATTATCGTTATAAAATATAAGTAATTGTCTGTTGTTATTTTCTCTAATTACTAAGTAAACTGAAATATCTAACATTACATGTTTCATCTTACTTAGGAATAAATCCGCATGGTTTTTTCTAAAATTAATGAATTTTTTAAATTGATTGTGAATTATATTTTCATTTTCTGTTCTTGTAGAATCATAAAAAGAATTATGATCAGTGTAAGAAAAACCACCGGGAAACTCTTTTCTGTTTTCCGGATCGTGAGCGCCGGTTATTCCTATTTCATCGCCATAATATATTTGTGGTATTCCCCTTAAACCGAATATCAATGTAAATGCACTTAAATATTGTGAAATATTTTCATTTACATCTGAAAAGAATCTTCCCATGTCGTGATTATCCATAAAAGTAAGCATCATATTTGGGCTGCGATAGATAAAATCATTTGATAATTCTTCGTAGAATTCTCTTACAGGAATTTCATTCATAATTAATTTGTAAATTAAACTTGAAAAGGCGAAATCGGTAACTGATGAAAGATGATTGTTCAATTTTGGGTTATTGTTGAAAAAATAAGATAATTTTATTCTGTTGAATTCCATTGTTTCGCCGACAACAAATAAATTTGGGTATTCTTTTTTTATCTCATATACAAATTTTGCTGCACCGATCCTATCTGAATATAAAAAAGTGTCTTCTCTGATTCCATCGATCTGTGCTGTTTCTATCCACCAGATAGCGTGATTAATAAAATATTCTACAACTTCAGTATTTTTCAAATTCATATCTGCCAAATAACTTGCAAACCATCCTGATTGAGTAAATTCTCTCTTATTTTGTATTCCATAGTAGTTAGTAATATCATTAATTTCATAATTACAATTGTGATGATCTTTGCTTGTACCATTTATCCAATCGGAATTTGGTGGATTTTTAGCAAGTGGATGAGAAGGTGAAATGTGATTTATTATATGATCTTGAATTATTTTAATATTATTTTCATGACATTTATCAACTAATTTTTTGTAAGTATTCAAATCTCCAAAGTGTGGTTCTACTTTATATAGATCGGTAGGAGTATATCCATGATAACAATTAATATAATTATTTTCATAAATTGGTGTCAGCCATAAAGTTGAAATTCCTAAATCTAATAAATAATCCAAATGATTGATTATTCCATCAATATCGCCGCCTTTTCGTCCCCATTTATGTTTAATTCTTATCGGATCTTTGTGATTTGGAATTTTGTTATTTTCTTTATTTCCATCTGAAAAACGATCTACCATTAATAAATATACAACATCCGAAGCATCTATTTTTGGAATTTCTCTTTTATTTTTTCCTTTTACAATAAATTCAAAATTTGCATTACTGTTATTAAAAAACTTTTTATTTGTAAATTCGAATAAATAACTTCCACTTTTAGTCACTTTGATCGTCAATTTGTAGTAGGAGGGATTTGAGTATATTTTTTGGTCAATTATCTCAATTCCTTTAGGTGAATTATTTATTTCATAATCGGTAAAATCATCACCGTAAATAAGTAGTTGAATTGTGTCTTTTTCCATTCCTGACCACCAAGACGGCGGTTC
>JAYEOX010000044.1:0-1897 GCA_034723415.1 Fidelibacterota bacterium
ACTGCTCCAAAATTTGGAAATGGAACAACTTCCTCTTCGTAGGGAATGCCGTTGAAAGTGTGTAATGATTTTGGCAGTGAGCTTGTCGGAGTGTTCAATTTACCCTTCGACAGGCTCAGGGCACCGCACTTCGACAGGCTCAGGGCACCGCACTTCGACAGGCTCAGGGCACCGCACTTCGACAGGCTCAGGGCACCGCACTTTAAGCTCAGGGCACCGCACTTTATCAGAATGTAACTTTTTATCACATTGTATTTTAGCACATTATATTTTATTAAATCGTGGTTCATAGTATTACACCTTATCATATTGTAGTTAATATACTTAAATCAGTATTCTTCTGATAAATTAGGTGGATTAATCAGGACATTGAGCTTATCGAAATGTCTAATCACCATATCCGGTTTCAAATCTTTCATACATTCTTCACAGAGTCGCCAATTTTTTCTTTTATGTTTGCAGACAGAATTTGCTCTAATGTAAAAACCATATTTCCCATACGGTTTTGTCAATTCAGGATCTTGAGAACCGAATAGTGCAAGTGCAGAAACATTTATAGCAGTTGCAAGATGAACTGCCATAGAATCGCAACCAATTAAAAGTGTCTTATCTCTTAACCAAATTGCAAATTCATAAATACTTCCCTTGAAAATTTCAATATCAAGATGTTTTTTCAATAATTCCTTTTCAAATTTTTCAAATCTGGGTGGAATCACGACAGAAATATGTACATTTTGATTTATCAATTTTTCTATCAATTCAATCCAATATTTTTCCGGCCATAATCTCGCAGAATGATTTGCTCCGGGATGAATAACAATTTTTGGTGTATCCGAAATATCATTTTTTATTTGTGATGTAAATTCCAAACTTGGTGATGTAAATTTAGTTTCAATATTTAATTCTTTCAATAAAATTAATGCTCTTTCTAATTGATGTTTATGAAATGGAAATCTTGCTGAATATGTCAATAAAAAGTCTCCGCCGGTTGCATCGTATCCCAATCTTATTTTGGATTTGACTTTCCATAAAAAATAATTACTTCTAATATCTCCATTAAAATCGATGCTTATATCGAACTTTTCTTTTTTCAATGCTCTTGTCAATTTTAAAGCATCTTTCCAATTCTTTACCTTAAATTTGTGATTCCAAGGTGCAATAAAAAAAACACATTTATCAACCAAATTCATCCCTTCAATTAATTCTTTCACTTCCGGCACAACAACCAAATATATTTTTGCTTCCGGGTATTTTCTTTTAATTGCTTGAATTGCCGGAGTAATTAGAATCACATCACCAATACAATTATATTCTGTTATTAATATTTTTTTAGGATTTATATTTTCTATTGAAAAATAATTTCTCTTTGAAAATAATTTGAAAAATGGGGAAATAATTGTCGATAATAATCTCGAAATAAAAAGCATTTTGGGATTGAATATTTCCTGTTTTATCATACTATCCCAACTTTATTATAATAATCGTATAGCTGATTTCCAACACTTTTAATATCGTGATATTTTTCAACCCAACTTCTACACTCTTTACCTTTCTTTAATATGTTTTCAGGATGCAATATTAATTTTTCCAACTCAGTTTCTAAATTATTTTCATTCACATTTACAAAAGGATTGTCCGGAATAAATTTTTGATAAGTATTGTTAATTGTTGTTAAAGTGCAAATTCCCATTGACAATGATTCCACAGAATTCATTCCATAACCCCATCCACCTTTGTCACCAATTTGATCAATAAAAATATCACTTTGAGATTTCAACTCCATCGCTTTCGAATGAGACAAATTCTCTATCAATTTGAATTCCAGATCATATTTTTTTGCTATTTTATTGCAAATTGGAATTATTATATTACTTCCTTTATAGTAACGATTTGTCGG
>JAYEOX010000044.1:1997-19325 GCA_034723415.1 Fidelibacterota bacterium
ATTTCAACTCCATCGCTTTCGAATGAGACAAATTCTCTATCAATTTGAATTCCAGATCATATTTTTTTGCTATTTTATTGCAAATTGGAATTATTATATTACTTCCTTTATAGTAACGATTTGTCGGTGCATGTGAAATTACTAATTTTTTATTTAACTTCGATTTAGAAATATAATTTTTTGTCTCAAATGGTAAAAATAAATAATTAATATTCGGATGTCTCTCTAAAAGATCAACTTCATTTGTTAAATTCAAATCACTTATTTTATCAATTTCCGGAATTACCCCTCTCGTTCGCAAATCTTCACCATGATAGTGACAAACAATTTTTTTACCATTTTTAGCTAATTCCTTAATAATTCTCGAATTCTTAAAAAAACCAATTCCGGATTCCAAATGATAAATATCATAATTCAATAAATCGTTTTTCTTAATTGCAGACATAATTCTCTTTTCATTTAATTTGTCTTTCAATTTGAAAAAAAGATTATCTAAATTCCCCTCTGGTGAATAAATTGGCGGATAACCATTTTTTTCTTTATAATATCCTAATTTTCCTCTATACAATTTATAAAAATTATGCCGCACATTTTTTAATAATGGTTTTGTAAAATTCATCGGTAAATTTAAACATATATCGCTTTCATAATTTTTTGGTGAATGAAAAAATGTAATACTACGACAAATATTCCCCTTTCCCTCATGAATTTTCTTCCAAAGTTCTAATGTTCCAACAGTATTTTCCGGTGATATATAAAGAATTTTTAACATAGTATAAATATAAATAATTTTTGCAATACATTTAATTAAAAAGTATAAAAATTAAATATAAATTTTTATAGATTTTTATCAATAAATTTTGTATAATTAATACTTTGAAAACAAATTTTAAGATAATTTAAATCGAATTTCATTTTCAATAAAATAAGGAGTATTTTTTGGAAACAAAAATAAATGAAAAATCAAAAACAGAAATAGAAATAGACATTAAAATCCCATGGTCAGAAATTGGTAAGGATTATGAAAGTTTTTTATCAAAATATAGTAAAAAAATAAAGTTACCGGGTTTTAGAAAAGGAAAAGCTCCATTAGGGATAATTGAAAAAAAATACGGACAAACGATAGAATGGGATTTTATAAAAGAAAACTTTTGGACATATTATTCAAAAGCAATAGAAGAAAAAAAGATCAAGCCAATAAATCAACCACAACTTACAGATGTAAATTTTAAGAAGGGCGAACATTTATCCGTTTCATTCCTATTGCAAATATTACCAGAGTGGGATTTACCTAATTATAAAGATTCTTTCAAAGTTGAAAAGCCATATTACAAGATCACAAAAAAAGATGTCGAACATTCTATCGAAGAATTAAGAAAAAAACATGCTAAAACTAAAGAGATAAAAACACCGGCACAAATGGGAAATCATCTTACAGCACAAGTACAGAAATTAGATAAAAATGGGAATAGCATTGACAAGCCAGAAGAAACAGTAATCCCTATCGGTGAACAAATTTTCACCGGAAAAATAGCAGACGATCTGACAGGTATTAAAGTTGACGAAACTCGAACGATCACTTTAGAAGATCCTGCAAAAAAAGAAAATAAAGTTAAATTTAAAGTAACTCCATCAAAAATAGAAGAACATATTTTACCGGAATTAACCGATGAATTTGCAAAGAAAGTTGATCCAAAATTAAATGACTTAAAGGAATTGAATAATTTAGTAAATTCAGAATTAGAGAAATCTTGGGAAAAAGAGGTAGAAAAAGCTGTAACAGAAAATATTGCAGATTATTTTATTGAACAACTCAGTGATCTTGAATTACCTTCTGATATGGTAGAAAATTATTTAGAGAAATTATTTGAAGATGAAAAGAAACAAAATCCAAAAATAAAAGATGAAGATCTTGATGAATTCAAAAAAACAATGAAAGATCAAGCAATTAAGATCATAAAATGGGTATTAGTAAAAAATCGTATAATTGAAAATGAAAAAATTGAAATAACAGAAGAAAACGTGAAAAGTGAAGTGGATAAAATTTTATTAAATATTAAAGATGAGAAACAAAAGGAAATGTACAAACAGTATTACAATTCAAAAGAATTCAAAGAGAATTTGAAAAGCCAATTATTAGAAGAAAAATTAATGGATCATATAAAGGAATTCGTAAAATATAAAAAGAAAAAAGTTGATAAAGACAATCTCACAGGGAGGTAATTATGCAAATTCCAATAGTCATAGAAAAAACAGGTCAAGGTGAAAGAGCTTATGACATCTATTCAAGATTATTAAAAGAGAGAATAATTTTTTTAGGCACAGCGATTGACGATAATTTGAGCAGTTTGATAATTGCACAACTATTATTTTTAGAAGCAGAGGATCCGGAAAAAGATATAAATTTATACATCAATACTCCAGGTGGATCTGTTACTGCCGGTTTATCTGTTTTTGATACAATGAATTATGTAAAACCGGACATATCGACAATTTGCATTGGGCAAGCCGCTTCAATGGGAGCATTCTTGCTTGCAGCTGGGAAAAAGGGAAAAAGATTTGCCCTGCCTAATTCTAGAATAATGCTCCATCAACCATTAGGAGGAGTTGAAGGACAAGCAAGTGACATTAAGATTCATGCAGAAGAAATTTTGAAATTAAAGAAAAAACTAAATAAAATACTTTCAGAAACAACTAATACGAATATTAAGACAATTGAAAGAGATACAGACAGGAACTTTTTCTTATCAGCAAAAGAATCTATTAAGTATGGAATAATCGATGAGATCCTAAATCAGAAGAAAAAATAAATATATAGGAATTAATGGATAATTATGACTAAAGATAATAAAAAAAACAATGATATAAAATATTGCAATTTTTGTGGCAGGTCAAATAAGGAAGTATCATTTTTAACAGAAGGAATTGGCGCTTCAATTTGCGACAAATGTGCTGCTACAATTACTGAATTTACTAAAAAACGATCTGCTTCAAATGTAAACTTGAAATTAGACAATCTGCCGACTCCAAAAGAAATTCATAAAAAATTAGACAATTTTATTATTGGTCAAGAAAATGCAAAAAAGACAATTTCTATTGCAGTTTACAACCATTATAAAAGAATACTTCATCACAATTCAAATGATGACGAAGTCGAATTAGAAAAAAGTAATATACTTATGTTGGGACCAACAGGAACCGGGAAGACACTCATCGCTCAAACATTGGCAAGAATACTCGAAGTGCCTTTTGCAATTGCAGATGCAACGGTCTTAACTGAAGCTGGATATGTAGGTGAAGATGTAGATAATATTATTACAAGATTATTACAAGCAGCAGATTATAATGTGGAAGCTGCAGAAAGAGGTATTATTTACATTGACGAATTAGATAAAATTGGTAAGAAATCAGGTAATCCTTCAATTACTCGTGATGTTAGTGGTGAAGGTGTACAGCAGGCACTGTTAAAAATTTTGGAAGGAACAACTTCATCTGTTATGCCTGAAGGCGGAAGAAAACATCCCGAAGCAAAATTGGTGAATGTGAATACACGAAATATTCTCTTTATCGGTGGCGGTGCATTTAACGGGTTGGAAAATATTATTGGACAGAGAATTGGTAAAAACAACATTGGATTCGGAACAAAAAAACAAACAAAAAAAGAACAAAACAGATCGTTAATACTTTCACAAACAATCCCTCAAGATCTTGTTCACTACGGCTTTATTCCGGAATTAGTTGGTAGATTGCCAATAACAACGACATTAGAACAATTAGATACAAATGCTTTGCTTTCAATTTTATCTAAACCAAAAAATGCTTTGCTCAAACAATACAAAAAACTTTTTGAACTTGAAAATATTGAATTGGAATTTGAAAAATCCGCATTAGATGAAATCGTAAAAATCGCTTTTCAAAAAGACACCGGTGCAAGAGCTTTACGCTCTACAATAGAAAATATAATGTTAGATGTTATGTATGAAATACCGGGAAATAAGGATATTAAAAAAGTTATAATTAATAAGAATTTCATCACAAACAACGGAAAATACAAATTAATAAAAAAGAAGAAAAAAAAGAAAGCATAAAAATAATTGAAATAATTTTTATTGATATTATAATTAATTAGATGTAAATTTTGAACGGATTTTTGAAAATAGCGCACGTAGCTCAGCTGGATAGAGTGGCGGATTCCGGTTCCGCAGGTCGAAGGTTCAAATCCTTTCGTGCGTATTTTTTAATAAAAGCACCCGTAGCTCAGTTGGCAGAGCAGGTGACTCTTAATCACAAGGTCGAAGGTTCGAATCCTTCCGGGTGTACAAAGTTATCATTATTGATATAAATAATTAACATTTTTAAATAAAGTTCTTGTATATTATGATATGTATAATTAATTTTTATAATAAATTTAAAAAAAGAGAATAACTATGAAAAAACTATCTATTTTAATTACATTATTAATTCTTTTTATACTATCAAATTGTGATAATATTACAAATCCCGAACAGGATAAATATGCAGGAATTATTGAGGGCATTAATTTTGACTCGCTTTTTGCTCCACCAACAGAAAGTGAATTACAAGAAATATCCAACGAATGGCAAAATAGAGAGATCATATATTCAAATATTAATGTAGTTTTCAGAAAAGATTTACCTATCGGATCTAAAAACTACAATCTTCGTGTTATTTCTCAGGAAATAAATAATAACATTCATTATTTTGCAACCATAAATCCACAAAATGCTGATGAAAACAGCTTGCCTATTTTAGTTTATTCGCATGGAGGCGAAGATGGAGTAAACATTTCAGAAGTAATTGCTTTGTCGGAAATAAATATTAACTTTAGAGAGATTATTGACAATTTTACTATTGTGATCCCATCATTTCGTTCAGAACCAATAATAATTAATGACAGCTTATCATTTCTTTCGGAAGGAGAACCGAGCCATTGGAACTATGATGTAGATGATGCATTAGCAAGTATCAACGCAGCGATTGATATTACACCGGAAATAGATTCTTCTCAAATAGCAATACTTGGAATAAGTAGAGGTGCATGTGTTGGAATGCTCATGTCAATTCGTGAACCAAAAATCGATGTTGTTGTTGAATTTTTTGGGCCGACAGATTTTTTAGGTGATTATGTAAAAGAAATTTTATACAATGCCTTAAAGGGTGGAGATTATGATCTTCCCGGATTTGATTATTTGAACGAACATTACATTCAGGTTTTAAAAAATGATGAGATCAGTATTAACGAAACTCGAATAGAGTTAATTCGAAGATCACCGATATATTTTATTAATGACTTAGCACCATTACAAGTACATCATGGGACAACTGATGAAATTGTTTCAGTCAGTCAGGCAGAAAGAATAATTGAAGTTTATAATGAAGCGAATTTTAACGAAAATAGGTTTGAATCATATATTTATGATTCTTACGGTCATAATGAATTTACAATTATGTATGGTATGGAAAATGCATTACAATTTATTAAGAATTTTATTTTTGGTATAGTTTCATAATGTAATAAAATCGGAGTCGAAGAATAGCCATAAAAATACACGAAAAAGATTTCACGCCCGTCTGGCCAGTCGGACAGGCAAAGCTCGCAAAGAAGGAAAGAACGCAAAGATGTTTTAAGTTTGCAAAGAATAAATATATAGCAACGAACAAAAACGAGCAGAAATTTGATATAAATTGCCACAGGTTTTAACCTGTGGATGAAAAGATGCTAGCAAAATCGGGCTTTAGCCCAAATCCGTGAAACGGTGATATATTCGGCTAAAGCCGTTGTTTTGTTTTATTTTTCTCTCTCCACTAACTGAAGTTAGTGGCAATTCATAATTGAAAATTGAAAATGAATAGCCACGATTTTTAAATCGTGAATTGAATAATATAATCTCAAATCCGGGCTTTAGCCCAAAATAATTGACCCGAAAATGCAATATCTCAAAAATATGTCATTTCTTATTAAGCGAAAAACAATTCATCAAACAAATCACACCATTAACAAGGGAGCTTGCTCGCTCGTAATCAATAATAAAAAAAGTAATTTCATTTGCGCCTTTGCGACTTTGCGAGAAATTTTATTCACAACCTTAGCGTCTTTACAAAAACTAAAACATCCTACTCATTCTGAAATATCCAATCCAAGGTGCATCTCCTGTTGAAGTTTCTTTTGCAATATCAAACCTCACTCCCCATTCATATAGATCACCGGTTTCTATTCCAAATCCAACGGTGCTTTTCAAATCATCAGAATCATAATCTAACAGATCTTCAGAAATTGAATTATTGATATCACTATCTACAATTCCCGCATCCACAAATCCAAAAAACCAAATATCATTAAACCCTATACCTATTTCTTGGTTCATCAAAAACATCTTATTACCTTGTAATGATTTAAATGGAATCCCTCTGAGAGAACCAATTCCACCTAACCAATATTCATATTGAACCGGATGATCAACATTTGGCTCACCGGTTACCATTGATGTTATTACTCTTGTTCTGTTTTGTATAGTTTCTTCTATTGTTGTAATATAATCAAGCTCAAGATGTAATCTGTCAAAATTCCAATCGCTTCCATAACCATAATTTTCATAAATCCCACTTAATAACATTTCACCCGGAAAGGTCATTCCACTCTTGCCAATATTTATAGAATTAGAAATACGAAATCCATTTAGTTTCCCTGAAGTAAATGACAATCCATCAATATTTTTCGCAATTGGCCTATATTCATTTGTCGTATCATTTTTATACAACCCAATTGTATCTTCTGCCTGAGAAATATATTCAAATTTAAATTTCAAACATTTCCGAAATCTTTGTTGTACACCAATTTTATATCCTTCTGAAAAAATTCTATCATAATTATCTTCTTTTTTGAATAAATAAGAAATAATGTTATCCAAATCGTTTGTTCTCCACTTATCAAAATGTTCCGTTTGATGATATAGATTTGTATATAAACTTAACTTATTCTTTTCGAAAAAATTATATCTGACTATTGCCTCAGCTTCCCACTCTTTCATACCAAATGAATATCCACCTTTAAACCCTACATCAAGCATTTCTATATTACCAACTTCATTTATCATATCTCCAATTTGAAGATAAAGACCTTCCTGACGATTGAAATCAATCCCTGGTTTGAATCTTGAAAATGGATCTACTTCCCGAAATGTATGTGAAACATTTATATGACTATCATCACCAAAGTGATAATTGAGTTTTGATTGATTCCAATTAAATTCCGGCACTTTAACATGATTACCTTTTATGATTGCTTCAACTATATCACCATCAACAATTGCAGATTCGGTTTTAATTATTTTCCCTCCGATATTTTTTATATTTCCATTGATTACAGAAGTGCTGTCTAAAAATATTTCACCACCATAAACAGTAATATTTCCATTAACAACACCGGCAATATTCACATCACCGACAAACATTTTTAAATGAACATTTGCTTTTAAAGTATCACCCGCTTCAAGAAAATAATCATCAAATTTTTCATTAATTACAACCTCATCTTTAGCAAACGAAAATGTAACGAGCGTTAAAACAACTAATATTAATTTATAAAACAATTTCATTTTTTATCTCCCTTTAACTTCAATTTTAATTTATTTATTCGATTTATTAATAATTATATTACCATGTTTGGTATTTAATTCAATCTTATGAGTGCCACTATTTATTTTTCCCTCTGCAATAATTTTTCTTGAATTAATTTTTGATATATTGATAGCAAAATCAGAAACAATATCTGCGTCATATCCTTCAGCTATAGCATCAATGATACCATCCATTGATTTGGGAATATTTAATATGATTGATCCATGTCTACTTTTTAAAAAAATTGAATTATCCTTTTGTGTATTTGTATAAATTTTTAAGACGTTAACATCTCCGTCCATTGTTTCAGCATTGATGCTTCCGCTAATTCTTTCAATATTTATTTCTCCACCGGCTGTCTCAAAAACTCCATTGCCAATAATTTTTCTTCCATTAACATCGCCTCCCAGAGTTTCTGCTTCTATATTTCCAGTTATATCATTTATTTCTATATCACCACCTGTGGTCTCTGAATTAACATCTCCAACAACTCTGACTACTTCAATATCGCCTCCGAAAGTTTCCAAACTAACCGACTTCCCATTAAAGTCGTTTATTTCAATATCGCCACCAAAGGTTTCTGCTTTAATAACACCTCTTATTAATTCGAGTATAATATCTCCGCCCTTTGTTTCTATTTCTGTGTTTCCAGTAATATTTCTACATTCAATATCTCCACCGGCAGAATTAAGCTTAATATTTCCTTCTAAGGCAAATGAATTAATATCACCGCCTAAAGTTTTTATAAATATTTTCCCATCCAATTTTTTTAAAATTACATCTCCACCTGTAGTTACCAACTCTATTTCACCATTTATATTACTTATATTTAAATCTCCGCCTAGAACACTTAATGCTACACTAATTTCTTTAGGCACATCTAAAATATATTTAACGGATCTTAAGTCATGCCCAAAATGTTTTTTATGCTTAAAATCATTCGTTAATTTATAACCAGTATCATTACTTTTTAATTCGGTATGAATTTTTTTCCATAACTCTTCTGCATCATTTTTCGAGCGTTTTTTAATTTCTATTTTTTCTGTGAAGCGAATTATTTTATCATCTGTTCCTCTTAAAAAAACATCCCCAAATAATGTATTAGCTTTCAATTGTGTTGGCAATTTTGAAACATTTATCTTGGTATCTGTAACGAAAATATAATCTCCATCAACTTTACTTATTTTTGTTTCTTGTCCAAAAATAACACTTGTTAATAATAATAATAACATTATTTTTTTCATTTTATTCTCCTATTTTTTCCTTATTGGAACACCGCTGTTCCCATAATATTTATTGATCATTGCTTTAACACCCTCTGCCTTATCATTATCCGCAGCTTCCTTTAACGCAATTTGGACATCTCGATTATTATCATTCCCCAATATCTGAATAGCTTCCATTCTGATTGCAGCACTTTCTTCATTTTGCAATATAAAAATACAAGCATTCCTAATATTATCGTTAAGAGAGTAATTTTTTAAAGCTCTTAGTGCTTTTAAACGAACGCCAGGGTTTTCATCATTTTTAAC
The DNA here is from genome assembly GCA_034723415.1 of Fidelibacterota bacterium. Classification (GTDB taxonomy): domain Bacteria; phylum Fidelibacterota; class Fidelibacteria; order Fidelibacterales; family Fidelibacteraceae; genus TCS52. Next base: position 11,168 of record JAYEOX010000044.1, read on the forward strand.
TGAATGAATTAAAGCATTAAGAATTTCTGTATCATTTGAAGACATCCCTCCCATGATTTTTGCTGAATGTAATCTCGTTCCAGGATTATTTGACTTTACTAATGCGTAAGCTAATAATCTTTGAATATTTGGATCGCATCTATCTCCTTCTATTTTAGCTCCATCATTCCAAGAGAGTTCAAGAGAAACATTGTTAGCAGAATTAGATACTTCATTGATCCTTATGTTATTCAATCTATCATTATTAATAATTTCTTGCACATTATAAGCAGTTAAAGTCGGATTCATTTCCTGAGTATTTTGTAGAATAAATTTCCCAACTAAAATACCAATAACAAGAGTTGCCGCAGCTGAAGCAATAGGCACAATAATTTTATTTGACCAAAATGAAAATTTTTCTTTGGGTTTATCAATTATCATTTCTCTTCTGACCGTTTTCATTATGTTATTATGTAATCTTTCAACTCGATCTCTATTCAACTTTGGTTCAGGAATACTCCCGTAATTTTGTGAGAAAAATATTTCATCTTCCCACAAAATTGAGCAATCTATACACTCATTCTTATGTGTTTTCATTTTCTTTAAAATATTTTCAGGGATTTCTGAAATATTATAATTTAAAAGAATATCTTGAAATTTTTTACAATTCATATTATCACCTTTTTGATAATTTATTTTTGTATGGTTTTAATAAAATACGAAGTTTCTCATTTGCTCTAAATAAATATTTTTTTACAGTTCCTTGATGTAAATCCAAAATCGATGCAATTTCCTTTATCTTTAATTGTTGGTTATATTTCATCACAAAAACTGTTCTCTGTTTTTCCGGTAGTTTATTCAATGCATTTTTTAATGCCTTTTGGAATACTTCTCCTTCAGAAATATCCGTAGAATCATTATTTGTTATGGCAAGATTTTTTTCATCGTTTTCTTCATTGGTTAAAAATTCATCATACTTTCTTGTTTTAATATGATTAAATGCCGTGTTCATCGTAATTCTGTAAAGCCAAGAATAAAATGAGGATTTAAATTTGAAACTGTCAATTTTTCGGAATATTGTTATAAAAACATTTTGAGCAATATCTTCAGCATCTTGTTCGTTTTTGGCAATTTTTATTGCTATCATCAAAACACGCTCTTCATAATTTCTAACTATTTGTTCAAATGCCACCATATCTCCTGCCTGTGCTCTTTTTATTATTGCAAATTCTTCCATATTCCTCCGTTCTTTTATTTTGACAAGCAAATAACAAATAAAGTTGTCATTATTTTGTTTATTCTTTCTCAGTTATACTAATTTAATTATTTTTTATATGATTATACAATAAAAAAAGATTTGATTAATGAAATATGTTTATTAAATTACCTTAATTAAAAAAGGAGAAAAAAAAATATGATTAAAACTACGATCATTTTCCACTATAACTCAAACTCTCAACAAACTGAAAAACACTTTAAAAAAACAATGGACAGTATCGAAAAATTATCTAATACTGATCATGAAATAATAATTCTTGCAGCAGATAAAAGCAAAGTATCAAATCTTTTTCCAAACACCGGTGGAAAAATAATTAAATATGATGAAAAAAATCCTTCAATAGGATTAAATGAATCTTTGAAAGTCGCCTCCGGAGAATATATTTTATATATTGACAACACACAAAATCCTGTTTATTTGAAAAATTCTTCATTAGATGCATTTTTATTAGCAGCTGAAAGAAATCCAAATGCCGGATTGTTCTATACAAGTTATGAACTAAAAGATGGCAAAGAAATTAAAGAAATACATTTGTTGGATCACCATTTGGGTCGAGTCCGTGACAATATGGATTATGGAAAAGTATTCTTTATTCCTAAATCTGCTCTGGATTCAATTGGTGGGTTTGATAAATCAGTAAAATATAATGTGCTTTATGATCTCAGATTAAAAATTTCAGAAAAATATCAATTAATTCGTATTGCTAATAGATACAGTGGATCATATTATCAAGTTGAATCAGCAGGGAAAAAAGCAAATGTTTTCGATTATCTGTTAGCCGGAAAGGAAGTTCAATTAGAAGCTGAAAAAGTAGTAACTGAACATCAAAAAAGAATAAACGCTTATTTGAAACCAGATAAATATTTTCCAGTTAAAAATAAAGTTAAAGACACTTCAACTTTAGCAGCATCGATTATTATTCCGGTCGGCAACCGTCCTGAATTTATCGGAACTGCCATCGACAGTGTTCTATCACAAACAATTCAAGATATTGAAGTTATTGTAATGGTCAATGGTGGGCAAAATGATCCAACAGCTGATGTTGTTAGAAAATATATGGAAAACGGTGAATATTATGATAAGAATAAACCAGAAGTCAGATTATTTGTTCTTGATATTAATAGTATTGGTCTATGTTTAAATTTAGGTGCAAAAAATGCACGAGGAAAATATTATGTTCAATTGGATTCTGATGATCGTTTAAAACACGATGCAGTTGAAAAAATCATCAACAAATATAAATCTTCACCTGAAGTTGGAATGGTAATCGGTTCTTATGAAGTATGGGAAAAACTTGGAAATGGCAAATTAAAACGAATGAAAGATATGCCTGTTGTTACACATGATGAATGGACAGAAAAAAATGGAAGAAATAATTTATTGAGAATAAACGGAGCAGGCGCACCGAGATCTATTCCAATTAATGTAATAAAAGAGATGGGATACTTTAGTATCAATGACGATCCCTACGCAAGGAACTATGGTGAGGATTATGAAATGGTAGCAAAGATCAGTGAACATTATAAAATTGGTCGTGTTTTTGATCCTATTTATGAAGTTATCAGACATGAAGGTGGAACAGATCATGCAATCGACCAAATCACAATCGATCGCAATGATAATGCTAAAGATTGGATGAGAAAAGAAGCTATTATTAGAAGACAAAAATTAAATAGCAACAAATAATAAATTATTCAAAAGAATACATTCCGGAGTTAATAAAAATGAGAGAAGAAGTTACATTGATCGGTGTTGATGGCGGAGCCACAAAGGTAAGTGCTTGGGAAATTAAAGTAAATGAAAAAAATACCTCATTTATTTTAGGAAGCAATAATATTCAAAAAAGATATAATCAATATTCTACATTCATTCCTGATTTTAAACCTATTGACATAAAAATTCAATTAGAGCAGATGAATAATAAAATTGAATTAACAGAAGAAGAAAAAGAACATGGTAAAGCATATTTAAATGCTTCAGCAGATGCAATAATTGAGTTGGCAAAAAAATGCAATGCTAAAAAATTACTTATTGGTATTGGAATGCCGGGATTAAAAACAAAAAATAACCGCGGTATTTCTGCATTGGCTAATGGTCCACGAATGCCTATCTATTGTAAATATATTGAAGATAAATTAGGAAAAAACGGGATCGAATTACTCTCTCCTATTGATCATTTAGGAAGTGATGCAGATTATTGTGGATTAGGCGAGGAATTTTCATCTAAAGGATCATTCACAAATTATGAAAATAGCTATTACATTGGTGGTGGAACCGGAGTTGCCGATGCCTTAAAACTTAATGGCAAAGTTACTCCATTTGACAAAACAAAACAATGGCTCGCAAAAACATGGGAAATGAAAAATGAAAATGGAATTTCAATGGAGAAATATACTTCCGCAAGTGGAATCCAATCAATCTATGGGAATCATGCAAATATTTCATTTCAAGAATTAACTGATAAAGAAATCTACACTCCACAAATTATAGACCTTGCTTTAAAAAATGATAAAAATGCAAAAAAAACAATTTCTGAAATCGTTAAAGCACTTTCTTTATTATTTTTTGAAAGATTGACTACTGTCTATTTTGGATCACAAAATTTATTTGAATTCGTCAATCCGAACAAACCTAAGCTTGACACAAATCATCCATATAAAAACACATTCTTGGAATCTATAATTGTTGGACAAAGATTGGGTGATTATTTAGAAGATTCAAAAGGGAAAGGCATTTTTTGGGAACCAATAATTGAAGAACTTACAAAGATCATTTCTAACTCAAATTTTGTAGATGATAAATTTAAAAATTATTATTTGAGAGATAACAAATTTAAAGAAGAAACCATTCAAATTTCTAAACTGAGAGAAGCACCTGCTATTGGAGCTGGAATTGATGCTTATTTGACATTTCACAATTAAAAAAAATAAATTAAAAAAATAATATGAAAGCACCAAAATTAATTAAAATAGAATTTAAAGGTCACAGAAGAGAATATTTTAAAAATCCTTTAGAGTATCCTATCCAATCCGGTGATTATTTGATAACACAAACAGAAAAGGGAAAAGATATTGGAATTGTTTCTTCTATTATTGATCATATTCCTTCATCTTATAATATTTCTGAATTTAACATATTAAGAAAGGCAAATAATGAAGATATAAAAAAATATGAATCAAATAAAAAACTTGAAAAGTCAGTAATGGAAATTTCACTGATTAAAATTAAACAACTTGGTATTAACATGAAATTGACCGATGTAGAATATCAATTAGATGGCAATAAATTAACTTTTTATTATACTGCAAATAAAAGAATCGATTTTCGTGAATTAGTTAAAACCTTAGCCGGAGAATTTAAAACTCGTATTGAAATGAGACAAATCGGTGTAAGAGACGAAACAAAACGAATGAATATTATCGGACCTTGTGGTTTACCACTTTGCTGTGAAAAACATTTAGAACATTTTACTCCGGTAGATATTAAACTCGCAAAAGAACAAAATTTACCAATGAGTCCTGCAAAACTTTCCGGCCTATGCGGCAAACTTAAATGTTGTTTGAATTTTGAAAAAGATCTTTACAGAACCGAACTTAAAAAGTATCCACCAATAGGTGAGCAAGTAATTAAAAACAAAATTAAAGGTCATGTCTGCAAAATAAACATTTTAACTAACCAAATTACTTGTGATTTCGAAAATGATACTCGTGAATATTTGACATTAGAAGAAGTGCTTCCACTTACAAAAGATGCAAGAGACAAAGGTCTTGAAAATTTATGTGATGTGATGTCAGAAATAATAGATGGCGATGAAAATGATTTTAAGAATATTGAAGATAACTAATATTTGATCACCAATGATAAAATTAGGTATAACCGGCGGAATTGGTTCAGGAAAATCAACAGCACTAAACATTTTTAAAAATTTAGATGCCGTTATTTATGATGCTGATATTATTGCTAAAAACTTATTAATTACTGACAAATTCTTAATGGAATCTATTAAAAAAGAATTCGGAAATGAAATATACGAATCAGGTAAATTAAATAAAATTCTATTAGCTAAAAAAGCATTTTCTTCAAAACTTACCCAAAATAAACTCAACAAATTAATTCATCCTTTTGTGAGAGAATTCATTTTAAATGAATTTGATAAATGTAAAAATAAAAATGTGAAATTTGTCGTAGTTGAAGCTTCTATGTTATTAGAGGCAAGTATAAAAAATGACTTCGATTACATTTTAGTTGTTACTGCCGATAAAGAAAAAAGATTAAAACGAATGGAACCCAGAAAAATTGATCTTGATTCAATAGAACAAAGAATGAAATATCAAATGCCGGAAAAAGAAAAGATAAAATATGCAGATTTCGTTATTTATAACAATGATAATATACAAAATTTAGAGACGCAATGTAAAAATATTCAGTCGGAAATTATTGAATTAAATAAAAATATTAAATAAAATTAATGGGAAAAATTATGAAAAAAATCAAAGTAACAATCATTTTAATAAGCTTCGTTTTGTTGTTAGCATTACCTTTTAGTATTTATTCTCAAAATGAATTTGAGACATCAAATATTATAAGAAAAGCACCATATTTAATTTACAATGGAAACAATACTGAAATGTTAGTACTATGGCAATTAAGCAAATTAGATACTTGCTTGATCAAATGGGGAAATGACACTCAATATTTATCGGGAGTTAAAAAAACTTATGAATATGGAAATGATCATCAATATAAATATTTAATTACAAATTTAACGCCAGATAATAAATATTACTATAAAATTGAGATCAATAATAATGTTTATAAAGGTTCGTTCTATACTGCCCCAAACAAGAATTCTGAGTATCTTAATTTTTTTGTATACGGAGATACTCGTTCATTTCCTTCCGTACATAATAATATTGCAAAAAAAGTGATTTCCTGTTACAAAAACGATTCAAATCTACAAACTTTTATTTTATCAACAGGTGATTTTGTAAATAATAGCGATATTGAAACTCATTGGGATTATAATTTTTTTGATCCTTTATATTCATCTCTTAAAGAAATGCTCGCAAATATTCCTTTTCAATCCTGCATAGGAAATCATGAACGAACAGGTAAATTATACAAAAAATATTTTCCATATCCATATATTACCGACAATTTTTATTGGTCTTTTGATTATGGACCGGCTCATTTTTCTATAGTAGATCAATATACAAGTTACGATTCCACTTCAAAACAATTAACTTGGCTTGAAAAAGATCTTGCTTTAACAAACAAAAAATGGAAATTTATTATCTTACATGAGCCGGGATGGACTGCAGGTCATGGTCATGAAAACAACAAAGATGTTCAAAAATATATTCAGCCAATATGTGAGAAATATGGAGTCCAAATAGTTTTTGGAGGTCATAATCACTATTATGCAAGAGCAGAAGTTGATGGTATAATTCATATAACAACAGGTGGTGGTGGTGCACCACTTTACAACCCTGACCCTACTTATCCTAATATAGTTGCAGCATCCAAATCTCATCATTTTTGTAAAATTAAAATCATTGACAACAAACTTAGATTAGAAGCAATAACTCCTGATGGTGAAATTGTTGATGAATTTATTTTAGAAAAATAATAATTACTTATCAACTATTGAATTAAAATATTTCCAATAATCTAAATGGAATTCATAACTTCCATCTTTTTCTAAAATTTTTCTGCAAGATATTTTTTTAGCATCATTTGGTGTAAGTTTAAATTGTTCATCATAACTATATAGAAAATGTTGTTCGGGATGAAACTGAACCGCGAATACATTTGAATATTTTTTGTGATATATTGCTTCCGGAACTTTTCCATCCATTGATGTAGCGAATATTTTTAGATCTTTTCCGATATTTTTTATACTCTGGTGATGAACACTCAATACATTTGGTGTGAAATTTTTATTTAAGACAAATAATCTATTCTCCAATAACTTTATTTTATGAAAATTTATCCAACTGACATCTCTTTCTGAATAAATCTGCCCCCAATAGTTGCGATGTTGTTTGTCTTTTTCTAATTCCAAAACATCTTCAACATACTGAATTCCATAAAGTTCAGAAGGGATATCCTGATACATTGTTCCGCCTGTAGCAACATTCATTGTTTGCATTCCAAGACAAAATCCATTCACAATATATTCGTGATTTTTCTCAATCAATGGAATATAAGTCGTATCCTGAAAACCACCTAGAAGATGAAATAAAAATGATAATTCAAAATAATGCCTGTCATAATCAGTAGTCACATTCAATAAATTTGTTTTTGATTTATAAACATTTGGTGGAAGGTCGTCGCCACCAAAAAATATTACACCAATCGTATTTTTAAATATTTTCGTAAATTCGCTTGTGCTTTCATTTTCGACATACAAATTTTCACTTTCCAACTCATCATCAATTTGATAAAGTTTTATAAATGAATATTTTTTCTCTTTTATCAGCTTGATGACTTTCTGATATTCATAATTTTCATAAGAATTAAATATACCAATGAAATTCACATTATCAACATCAATAATTTTATTTTCAAGTAAAAATGCAATATGATTTACATTTTTAATTGTGGGATGAACTATAGCAATTTGATTAGCTGTTGAATCAAATATTGCATCATCAACTGTTTGAATTTCATAATTTTTACTATTATCACAACTGCTGAATAGTAAAATAATTATAATAGAAAGTAATATCGTTATTTTTTTCATCTTTTCTCCATTTTGTTGTTTAAATTTATGAAAAAAATTTACGAAATAATAATGTTTAATTTAATTACAAAAAAAGACATTAATAATTTTTAAAATCTGTGTTGCATTGGACTAAAGCCCGGTTGTTGATTGCAATTTCTGATTTCTCGCAAAGA
>JAYEOX010000045.1:0-18989 GCA_034723415.1 Fidelibacterota bacterium
AGTTCATTTCGGCTTCGCTCAATACAGGCATTTCGGCTCCGCTCAATACAGGCATTTCGGCTTCGCTCAATGAACGGGTTGATTTATTTTCATTTTTCCCAAATCGGTTATTGAGCGGAGTCGAAATACCCGATTTGTTTTCACTCGTTAATAATTTCAAATCTTTTCTTTTCTACATTTTTCCTGGAGTTGTTCGGATCAAATATTCTTCCATTCATAGCAATAAAAACACCCGTTGGTAAAATTTGAACTGCAGTAACTGCAGAACCGATATTAAAAACCGCATCACTTGATTTAAATCTTGCAGGTTGCATTGAACCGGTTAGAACAATAACTTTGTTATGTGGTTTTTGACTTAATAATTGAGCAGTTTTTATCATTGTATCTGTTCCATGTGTAACAACAATTTTATCATGTGGATCTTCTAAAATAGTATCTATAATTTTTTTTCTATCTTTTTCTGTCAAATCCAAACTGTCTTTTTTTAAAATGGATTCTACTTCATATGTAATCCCTACATTTGATTCTTTTAGAATTTCATCTGCAATTGATTCGCCTATTTGATATTTGCTGCTCTGATCAAAATATACCTTATCGATCGTGCCGCCAACCGTAAGTATTTTTATCTCCATTTTTGTCCTCCTAATTAATATTAAATTTATTTAAAATATTTTGAAATAAAAATATTAATCTTTTAAAAATTAACATACAAATTACAGAAATTAATTTTTTCATTTATACAAATAATTTTATTATATTTAAGAATGGTGAAAGATTAAAATGAATACATAAAAGGGAATGAATATGTTAGATATCAAACGAATACGAAATAATCCTGATGAAGTTAAAAACGGTTTGAAAAATAAAGGTGTCGATGCTGAGATAGATAAGATTTTAGATATTGATAAAAAATTGCGGCAACTTGAAAACGAAACAGATGAATTAAAACACAGACGAAATGTTGTAAGTAAAGAGATAAGTTTAAAGAAAAAAAACAAAGAAGATGCGTCAAATGCCATTTCCGATATGCAAAAAGTTGCTAAAACAATAAAAGCAAACGATAATGAAATTCAAAAATATAAAAGTTCATTAAGCGAATTGCTGTTTAATACTCCAAACACTCCTCATAGCTCTGCACCAATTGGAATATCAGAAAAAGATAATATCGTTGTTAGAGAAGTTGGTAAAAAGGATGAATTTAATTTCTCCATAAAAGATCATATTGAATTAGCCGAAAATAACTCTTTGATCGATTTCGAAAGAGGAGCAAAAATTGCAGGCAGCGGATTTCCGCTATATACAGGTGAAGGAGCAAGATTAGAAAGATCATTAATAAATTTTATGCTCGATGTACATACAACTGAACATGGATACAAAGAAATATTACCACCCTTTATGGCAAATGTTAAATCCACAACAACAACAGGGCAGCTTCCTAAATTTGGTGATGATATGTATTTTATTAATGAAGATGAATTATATTTAGTACCAACTGCAGAAGTCCCGGTAACGAATATTCACCAAGAAGAAATTCTAGATGTAAAAAATTTACCTATAAAATATACGGCATATTCCGGATGTTTCAGAAGAGAAGCCGGTTCTTACGGCAAAGATACACGCGGACTTCAAAGATTACATCAGTTTAATAAAGTTGAATTAGTTCAGTTCGTTCACCCCGACAGATCATACGAAGTTCTAGAAGAGATCGTAAATAATGCTGAAACGATCTTAAAACAATTAAAATTACCATATCGTGTGATTGAATTGTGCACCGGAGATTTGAGCTTCGCTTCTTCTAAATGTTATGATATCGAATTGTGGTCACCGGCAACAGAAAAATGGTTGGAGGTTTCGAGCTGTAGTAATTTTGAAGATTTCCAAGCAAGACGAGGTGGCATAAAATTTAGAGAAAATAATAAAGTGAATTTTCTCCACACATTAAACGGATCCGGAGTAGCAACACCACGCTTAATGATCTCACTGTTAGAAAATTATCAAAAAGAAAACGGCAGTATAAAAATACCGGAAGTGCTAATTCCATATTTTGGTAAAAAAGAAATTAGGTATAATGAATAAAAATTAGGAGACAAATGGCAAAAGAGAATAATAAAAGTTTATTAAAAAATCTTAAGTACTTGCCGAGAACATTTTTCATTTTATTTGTTACGGTAATAATTACTTTCCCATTTGCAGGATTACTTTATTTATTAACTTTCATAATAAAAAATCAGAAGTTTTTTTCACTACTTGTCAGAATGTGGGCAAATGTAATTTTATGGACTTCAGGATTGAAAATTAATGTTACAGGTCTGGAAAATATTGATAATAAAAAACAATATATTGTGATCGCTAACCATGAAAGTGCATTGGATATTTTTTTAGGAATTGGAAAAATTCCACTTCAAATAAGAATGGTTTCAAAAGACGGTGTTAAAAAACTTCCAATTATTGGCGGACTAATGACAAGATTATATTTCGTTTTTATTGATTTAACGAATCCTAAAAAGGCAATAATGCAATTAAACGAATCTATGGTAACAATAATCAAAAATAATCTTTCGCTATTTATGTTTCCGGAAGGTACCAGAATAAAAAATATCCCATTAAAGCCATTTAAAAAGGGTGCATTTGTTTTAGCGGTGAAACATAAATTGCCAATTTTACCTGTAATTTTTCGAAATACGGGAAAGATTACTCCCCCGAGAACTTTATGGTTTCGAAAACAAAAAGTAGATGTGGAAATTTTACCGACAATATCGACTGATGATTTAAACATGGAAGATATTGATAATTTAAAAAATAGATGTTTTAATATGTATAAAGAAAAATTATAACTAAAAGTGGCTATGGAACTTTCACTTTATTCTCAATTATTTGAACCTTCAAGAATATATTTTTCCGAAAAAAGATTACATCACTTATGGAGTAAATATCTTTGGAAAAAATTATATCGATCTACAACAGGGCAAAATATTTCCATAATTTCTACAGGGAAACATAATGATAATGAGGGACCGGATTTTCTTAATGCTCAAATTATTATTAATGATAATTATCTAACAGGCGATATTGAGATACATTTTGATAACCACGATTGGTATTATCATGCTCATCACAAAGATAAAAAATACAATAATTGTATTTTACATATTGCATTCCGGAAAGTGGAAAATGCTGATTATGTCTTAACTGAAAATGAAAAGAAGGTTCCTATTTTATACATTCCATATCAAGAATTGGAAAATTATCCGCACAAAACGCAATGTTGGTTACATCCCAAATCGCCGGATGAATTTTTTAGTATTCTCGAAAAATACGGGACATTAAGATTTAATAAAAAAACCGATTATTTCTTCAAACAAAGCACTCGTTTCAATTTTGACTTGATGTTCTTCTGGGGAATATTTAAATCAAGCGGTTATCGTTACAATCAAGAAAATATGGTTAAATTATTTTTGAGATTCCCGTGGAAAGATTATTTCAATAAAAAATTATTACCGGAACAAATAGAAAAAATTCTTTTTCAACTTTCTGAATTAGAAATAAATCAAAAAGATGAATATTCAAAAAAATTGTTAGATTCGGATTCAGCAATCAATAAATATATTCATAAAAAATATAATAATACGATTAATTGGACTTATTCTCGCACTCGCCCAACGAATTTTCCTGATAGACGAATTGGTTGGCTGGTAGGATTTCTTAAAAAATATTATAATGATCCACCGACAGAAAAAATATTTACAATACTGTCAGAAAAAAATGATTGGTCAAAACAAACAGAAAAATTTTTAACTGTGCGGCCAAATGAATATTGGAAAAAACATTATCGTTTTGGAAAAAATACAGACAAATCAATAAATACAAATTTTGGCAGAGGACGCCGAGATGAAATTGCCTTAAATATTATATTACCATTACTATTTGCATATAATTTAAAGAAAATAAAAAGCGATGATTTTAGAAAAAAAATATTGCATTATGTAAAAAATAGGAAATTGACAAATGAATACAATAAAATAAAAAAATACTATAATAAGCACAACATACCTATTAAAAATAAAAAAAGAAGATCCTGGATAAATAGTCAAGGTGTTTTATATATAATCGAAAATTTTTGTTCACAGGATCTGCAAGAGTTGTGTCCAATTTGTAATCTAAATGTAAACAATGAAAAAACACAAAATAGTTAACAACGAATTACACTAATTACACTAATAAGAAAAGAAGAAGATTATAGAATATAGCCATGAAAGACACCCCGATACGCTTCAAGCGAAAAGTAAAAAAATATGAAAATAATTTCTTGAGTTTAGTGGTGGAAAAGGAGAAAAATGAAAATTGAAAATAATATAATGAGTAGAGAAAACGCAAAAGTTCAAATTAAAAATTGGCAAAATAAAGACGAAAAAGTCGTTTTTACAAATGGATGTTTTGATATTCTTCATGCCGGACATATAAGATATTTATCAAAAGCTAAATCAATTGGTGATCATTTAGTGATCGGATTAAACACAGACAGTTCTGTGAAAAAACTCAAAGGGGCAAATCGTCCATTACAAGATGAGCAAGACAGAGCATTAATATTAGCAGGATTGAAGGCAGTAGATCTGGTGGTATTATTTGATGAAGATACTCCATTAGAGATCATAACATTTTTAAAACCGGATATTTTAGTGAAGGGAAGCGATTACACAATTGATAACATCGTTGGAGCAAAAGAAATAGTTCAATGGGGTGGAAAAGTTGAGACGATAGAATTTGTAAATGGCAAATCAACGAGTTCAATAATAAAAAAGATAGAACAGAACAAATGAAACAAATTGATGAAAGAGACATAATGTTCTCTAGAATGATCTTACAAAAAGACAGCAAAGAATATAAAGAATATTATAAAAAACATCCTGACAGAAAAAAACTCGATGACAATTTAAGAAGTAACCCCGATATATTTTCTAATCAAAAGGCAGAAAAATATAGTAAGTTAAGATCACCATTTGTAGATGCAGGATTTCAATATTTATCCGATATAAAACATTTAGCAGAAGGCAAAATTGCTTCTAAAAAAGTTGAAACAAACCCTAAAGAAATTACAGAACAATTAAAAAATTTAACAAAATATCTTGGAGCTGATCTATTTGGAATTGCTAAGCTAAATAACAAACATTATTATTCTCATAGAGGCAGAGAAGGAAATTATGGAAAAAAGATCAGAAGCAAACATAAATACGCAATAGTTTTTCTCACAGAAATGGAAGAGGAAATGATCAGCAAAGCACCAAACATTGAGATAACAATAGCTTCAGTGAAAGGTTATGTAAAAGCGGGAACGATCGGAATGTGGCTCTCTTATTATTTGCGAAATTTAGGATACGAAGCAAGAAATCATCTTGACGGAAATTATTTGCTTGTTGCTCCATTAGTTGCCAAAGATGCCGGACTTGGTGAAATTGGGCGAAATGCACTTTTGCTAACAAGAGAATTTGGACCTCGTGTCAGAATTGGAATTGTAACAACTAATTTGGAGTTAATTCCGGATAAAAAGAGAGATTTTGGCTTTCTAAAACTTTGCAATGCTTGTAAAAGATGTGCAAAAGAATGTACCGCAGAATCTATCTCCTTTGATAACTTTTCAAAAAGAGAAAAAATAAGTATCGATCAAGCAAAATGTTATAAAATGTGGTCACAACTTGGTACTGATTGTGGAATTTGTTTGGATGTCTGCCCTTTGTCGCATAATATTCCGGCTTCTCTTTTGAATAAATTACAACGGGGAAATCGTGAAGTGATTGGTAAAATATTAAAATATTAATAATGCAATAGAGGTATATTAATTATGAAAAAACGACTAATAATATCTTTAGTTTTACTTATTACAATAAAATTATTCGGTATTAGCATTTATGATATTCAATACACAAATAAAGCCGGAAATGGAACCTACCCTTCTCCATATAATGGGAAAACAGTAACTACAGGCGGAATTGTTACAGGAGTAAATTTACATAATGGAAATACATTTTTTATAGAATCCTCTTCCGGAGGAGCTTGGTCTGGAATATATATCAATGATAAAAATCATTTAGTTTCGTTGGGAGATAGTTTGATTATCACGGGAAAAGTTTATGACTATTTTGGACCTACGGAAATTAATAACATTTCTTCTTTTCAAAAAGTGAGTTCAGGAAATGATCTCCCATCACCAGTTCAAATATCAACAAATGATGTAAATATTTACGAAGCGTATGAAAGCGTTTTGGTTACTGTAAACAATGTAACTGTTACGGAAGAACCAATCAGATTCGGCAACTGGAAAGTGGATGATGGAAGTGGAGAATGCACGATCTCTAAAGGATTTTTGGACATAGTTACAAAAGGATATTCGGTTAATTTAGATGATCATTTTACAAGTATTACGGGAATATTAAATTATTCTTACAATAATCATAACCTTAATCCTCGAAATATAAAAGATTTAAAGACATCACCTAAAAGTATATTTCATAATTCATATTCTGAAATTGGCGACACAATAACAATTATTCAAAAGCCATTATTGAATATTCCTTTCATCGGAACTACCGGCAGCACTATTGAAATTCTTTGTAAAACGGATAAATACATAAGGAAATGGTCTGCATCTATTCAATTTGAGAAATTTAAATATTCATTGCCAATTTTCAATGTGAAGCAATATGGAAATTTTTATAAACTTTACGCCACAATTCCCAAAACTAAATTTTATGAATTGTTTGATCTGATCGTGTCAACAGGAACAGAAACGGATAGAACAGAAAATGCAGTAAAAATAATTTCCGACTGGAAAGATAGTTATTATTTTATCCATATAACAGATTCACATTTACCTACTCATATTTTTTACGATGATAAGGGTTATAAAACAGATACATCGGAAATTGCTGATCTGCGAGAAGTGATAAAAGATATAAACCTTCTCAATCCGGAATTTGTCCTTTTTACCGGAGATATAGTTAATGAAGGCGAGTTTGAGGATTTCCAAAATAGAAGATATTATACAAAAAGTCAAAAATTATTAGCCGAATTTGATGTTCCCGTATTTGTAACTTCGGGTAATCACGATCTTAGCGGCAGTAAAAAAACACCACCAATTCAAGGAATTTCAAGAAGAAATTGGTGGAAATTTTATGGTTGGAAATGGCTGGAAAACACGACAAGTTTTTATCCTTACCACACACAAAATTATCATTTCAAATATGGATCGCAAAATTTTATCGGTTTAGAAGCTTATGACAATCATGACAAATTCATGCTTAATATTTATGGTAATGAAAGTTTTACAAATGACCAATTAAAATACTTGAACTCAACATTAAACAATATTCCTAAATATGAAAAGAAAATATTATTTTTCCATTATGACTTTTCCCATCAGATAGATCTTGCTGAGCTTGGAGTTGATATGGCGCTCATAGGTCACATACATACTAATTGGGGAGATATTAATGAATATCCATATTTTTTAGTAACAGCGGCAACTTGTGATGAAATTCGAGCTTATAGAGTTATTAAAGTAAAATCAAATCGACTATATCCAAAAGAAACAATTAACGCCGGTTTCGGAGGAAAAAAATTAAATATTATATATTCTCCGTCAAATAGAGGAGTTGCAAATTTAGTAACAGCAACAATTGAGAATCGACATCCAATCTCTTTTGAAAATATTTTGATAAAATTTAAAATGCCAAAAAGCTACGATTATCACATAAAAAATGGTAAGTTAAAACAAATTGTAGAATACAAATATTTTAATATTTGTTATGTAAAAGCGAATTTATCTGCTTCAAACACTACTTCTATCTCTATTTCGGTAAAATAATAATCGCAAAAATAAGGCGCATTTATAATGAAAAAACAAATAATAATTACAATTTTAATTTTTACAATCGGGTTATTTGGTATTGATGTAAGTATTTACGATATACAATATACAACAGATGCTGGCGATGGAACCTATCCTTCTACTTATAATGGATCAACTGTAACTATAGGCGGAATTGTAACAGGTGTAAACTTATATAACGATAATACATTTTTTATTGAATCATCTTCCGGCGGAGCTTGGTCAGGAATTTATGTTTACGATAAAAATCGATCTGTTTCATTGGGAGATAGTGTTATTATTACAGGTAATATTTATGAATATTATGGGCTGACCGAAATTAAAGATATTTCAAGTTTCCAAAATATAAGTTCAGGAAATGACCTGCCACCAAAAATTAAAATTTCAACAAATGAGGCAAATTCTGAGGAAGCTTATGAAAGTGTTTTAGTTACTGTCAACGATATAATAGTTACCGATGAACCATCCGGATATGGCGATTGGAAAGTAGATGACGGAACCGGCAAATGCACGATCTCTACAGGGTTTATAGATGTAACATTAGATGGATATTCGGTTTATTTAGATGATTCACTTACAAGTATTTCAGGAATAATTAATTATTCTTATGATAATTATCTACTTAATCCTCGTGATATAAATGATTTTGATACACTAATAAAAGATACATTAGAAATTTCAGATACACCAATTGGAGATACACTTACAATTATTCAAAAACCACTATTGAATATCCCTTTTATTGGAACGGTTGGCGACACAATTGAAATTCTATGCAAAAAAGATGAACAGATAAATAATTGGTCTGCAAATATTCAGTTTGAAAATTATAATTACTCATTACCAATTTTTAATGTAGAAAATGTAGAACATGATGGAAGTTTTTATAAGCTATTTGCTACAATACCGCAAGTTGATTTTTATGAATTGTTTGATTTGGTCATCTCAACAGGAGTGGAAACTGATACAACTGAAAATGCTGTAAAAATTATTTCTGATTGGAAGTCAGATTATTATTTTGTTCATATCACAGATTCACATTTGATAAATCATTATTTTAGTTCGGGTTCAAATTCTGATCCGAGATTTGCAACAGATACATCCGAAATGGTTGATCTTCGAGAAGTGATAAATGATATAAACCTTATTAATCCGGAATTTGTGATTTTTACAGGAGATATTGTTAATGAAGGCGAATTAGAAGATTATCTAAATATGAGATATTATTCAAAAAGTCAGAGAATAATTGCAGAATTAAGCGTTCCGGTTTTTGTAACTTCAGGAAATCACGACCTTGGTGGATGGATTCCAACCCCACCTGAAAAAGGAACGGCAAGACGAGATTGGTGGAGATTTTACGGCTGGAAATGGTTAGAAAATGGAACAAGTTTTTATCCGTATCACACGCAGAATTATCATTTCAAATATGGTTCGCAAAATTTTATCGGATTGGAAGCTTATGACAATTATGACAGTTGTATGTACGATATTTATGGTGATGAAAGTTTTACAAATGATCAATTAACATATTTGAACTCAACTTTAAATAATATGCCTGAAAATGAAAAGAAGATATTATTTTACCATTACGATTTTTCCAGTCAGATAGATCTTACCGAACTTGGAGTTGATTTAGCTCTTTGGGGACACATACATAGAGATTCAGTAAATGAAAACAGCTATGCAACAGCAGCAGTTTGTGATGGCAAACGAGCTTACAGGATTATTAAAGTAAATTCAAATGAACTTATTCCTCAAAATACAGTTACCGCCGGATGGGACGGCGAAAAAGTAAATATTGCATATTCACCGTCAAACGATGGAGTTTTAGATTCCTTAACTGCAACGATCGAAAATCAGCATTCGATCTCTTTTGAAAATTTTTTGATCAAATTTAAAATGCCAAAAAGCTCTGATTATCAAATATCAAATGGTAATTTAATGCAAATCGTAGAATATGACGATAATAATATTTGTTATGTAACTACAAACTTACCCGCATCATCAACTGCTTATGTTTCAATAAAAGCACTTAACACATCTGTAAAAAATAATGTTCAAAATAACAGCTATTATCTAAATGTAAATTATCCAAATCCATTTAACGCACAAACAACTATTGAATATCATATTCCCAAAGAAGAATTTGTATCATTAAAGATCTATAATATTTCAGGAAAACTCGTAAGAACTTTGGTTGACACGATCAAATCTGCCGGCTCACATTCTATCAAATTTGATTGTAATGATTTAGCAAGCGGGAGTTATTTTTACAAAATGACAGCAGGCGATTTTTCAGAAACAAAAAAATATGTTTTGATGAAATAAAAAGGTATTTTATTTGAATATTTTCAATTATTTGATAAATTAAATGAAGTGTTAGTATTTTTCATTATTTACAATCCATTTCTCATTTGTTTAATTCTAAAATAAATTTTATATTATTAATAATGAAAATAAATACTTAAAAAAATATTTTGAGAAAATAAGAAAAAAGGACAAAAAACTAGGGAGAAAACTAGGGAGAAAATTATCAAATTGATAATAAAAAATCGTAATATTACTACTTTAGAACTTGCTGAAATAATTGGTATTACTAATAAAGGAATTGAATGGCAATTGAAAAAACTTAAAGCTGATGGAATACTTAAGCGCATTGGAGATGATAAAGGCGGCTACTGGGAAATTGTTGAATAAAATGTTGAATATCCCATAAATATTTGATAAGTTTAAATCAGTATTTGGCAATAAAAATAAACCCGGAAATAAATGACAACTAAACAATATCTCAAAAAATAATTGTTACACTTACAGAGACAGATCGGCTGATGAAAGAGATTGATAAGATTGAGATAGAAGTTTAATAAAAACCGTTAAAACGGTTATTAGGTGTTGTTTAGTTTCATTATCCACCCGAATAAATTCGGGCGTTATTCTGATTTGTAAAAGTATAGTAAAACTTAGGATAACACCATAATTTATTATGGTGGGAAAAGATTGTTCACTCTCTCAATCCTCACGCCTTTATCCGTTTCAACGGATTTTAAAATTTTAGGATTGCAATTAATCATTTGCAAAAGTAAGTTTTTTTTAGTAAAATATATCGATTAAAATGGAGTGAAAAATGGATATAGCAATTGTAATAATATTATCATACATTATTGGATCGTTCCCGACTGCAATTATAGTGGGAAAAATTTCAAAGGGAATTGACATTCGCGACTATGGAAGCGGGAACGCCGGAGCAACAAATGTATTTCGTGAATTAGGTTGGAAATTAGGTTTAATAACAGCAATTATTGATGTTTTCAAGGGTTTCACCGCAACTTATTGGATTGCAAAGATCGGTTCAAGTAATATAGAATTACTAATGATACTCGCCGGTATTTCAGCAATTTTGGGACATTCTTTTACTATTTTTGGTGGATTTCGAGGCGGTAAAGGAGTTGCTACTGCTACAGGTATGCTTATTGCCTTATTTCCAATAGCCATTCCAATATGTTTAGTGATATTTCTTATTACTCTTTTCACTACAGGTCATATTGCTTTAGGTTCAATGTCTGCTTCTATTACATTACCAATTATATTGTCAATAATGAAATTTGTTATGAACATGAATATTGACCCTTATTTATTTTATTTCAGTTTAATTATACCAATATTCATAATATTTACACATCGTTCAAATATAAAAAAATTAATAGACGGCACGGAAGAACCAATGAATAAATTAATGTTATTTAAAAGGAAAAATAAAGGAAAGTAAAGTGGACTTATTAAATAAAATTAAAGATCGTG
The DNA here is from genome assembly GCA_034723415.1 of Fidelibacterota bacterium. GTDB lineage: Bacteria > Fidelibacterota > Fidelibacteria > Fidelibacterales > Fidelibacteraceae > TCS52. Next base: position 11,681 of record JAYEOX010000045.1, read on the forward strand.
TGGTCAGAGGACATATAAACGCGAAATCAAGATTTCCGAAAGATCTGGAAGGTGAAGTTGGTGTAGAAGAATTGGTTCAAAAAGCACTTGATGAAAATATCCCTGTTGACAAAATTTTAAATGATGCACTGATATCAAGTATGAGTGTTGTTGGAGATAAATATGAAAAAGGAGAAATATTTGTTCCGGAGATGTTGTTCTCAGCAAAAGCAATGAAGGGCGGATTGGCATTAATAAAACCATTGTTACTTGAAAATAAAACAAAAAGTGTCGGTACAATTATACTTGGAACTATCAAAGGCGATATGCATGATATTGGGAAAAATTTAGTTGGTATGATGCTTGAAGGAGCAGGATTTGAAATCATAGATCTTGGAGTAAATGTTACAAAAGAAAAATTTATGGAAACGGCTGAAAAGAATCCCGGTGCATTAATTGGAATGTCAGCATTGCTCACAGTTACGATGAAAAATATGAAGGAAGTCGTTGATGCAATTAAAGTCAGCAATCTAAATACCAAAGTTATTATTGGCGGAGCTCCGGTTTCGGAATCTTTTTCTAATGAAATTGGTGCAGACGGATATGCACTAAACGCTAACCAAGCCGTCAAAGTTGCAAAATCTGTGATTGGGATTTAAAATTAAAGAATTCACGCAAAGGTCGCAAAGAATAATTAGAAATTATTAAAAATTAATTGGTAATAAAAAATATCGGAATAAAAATGTTTCCCAATTTACATAAGACAAATTTTGAAAATTTCCAAAACACACTTTTTAATCACAAAGGTGATTCTATTCCACTGATCGAGCTTGGAATTCATCCGGATATTCGTAAAGAGATAGCCGGCAAACCGATTGATACGGTCAAGAAAGAGATAAATTTTATGCGATCTTTGGGATATGATTATCTGAAAGTTCAACCGAAAATAACAATCGATATGGAACAGGATTCTACAAGCACAATAAATGAGGATTCTGATCGAGCTTGGTCGGCCGAACATAGTGGCATAATTACATCTATGGAAGAATTTGAAAAATATAAATGGCCTGAGAAAAACGAGATTGATTATTCTCGTTTTGAAGAAGCTAATGAATTGTTGCCTGATGACATGGGAATTGTTGGCCAATATGGAGATATTTTTACTTTAACTTGGGAAATGATGGGATTTGAAACTTTCTCAATGTTGATGTATGAAGATCCGGAATTAGTTAAAGTTATATTTAATAAAATTGGTGGTCTGATTATAAATATGTTCGAAACCATGGCTGATATGGATTTTGTAAAAGTTTTATGGTATAGTGATGATATAGCTTATGCCACCGGATTGATGGTTAATCCTGATTTTTTCAGGGAACTCTTATTCCCATATTTAAAGAAAATCGGAGAATTAGCTAAAAAAAGAAATATCCCTTTTATTTATCACTCTGATGGTGTTCTGTATAGCGTTCTTGATGAAATAATTGGAATGGGCATCACTGCCTTACATCCTATTGAACCAATTTCAATGGATATTAAAGAGTTGAGTAACAGATACGGCAATCAATTATGTTTGTGCGGTGGAATAGATGTTGATATTCTTTCTCGTGGGACAACAGATGATGTGGAAAAACTTACACGCAATATTATGAATAAAGCAACTTCAAATGGCGGATGGTGCGGCGGATCATCTAACTCAATCCCCGAATATTGCTCGGCGAAAAACTACCTGAAAATGATAGAAACGATACTTAAGGAAGGGAAATATTAAAAGGTAAAAATGAACATTATATTTATGGGAACACCGGATTTTGCTGTTCCTACATTAGACAAATTATTCAAGTCTAAACATAAAATTTCTGCAGCAGTTACAGCTACTGACAAGTCAAGCGGAAGAGGGCAAAAAGTAAAATATTCTGCTGTTAAAAAATATGCTTTGAAAAATAATATTCCGGTTCTGCAACCAAATTCGTTACTATCAGAACAATTTAGAAATGAATTAATAAATTTGAAAGCAGATGTTTATATTGTCGTTGCTTTTCGCATTCTTCCCAAAAAAGTTTTTAGTATCCCACAATACGGCTCGATCAATGCTCACGCTTCTATCTTACCAAAATATCGCGGTCCTGCACCAATTCATTGGGCAATTTATAATGGTGAAACAGAAACTGGTGTTACAACCTTTAAAATCGACAAGAAAGTTGATACCGGAACGATATTATTGCAGAATAAAATTTCTATTTTACCGGAAGACAATGTCGGAACGATGTACGAAAAACTTAAATATTTAGCTGCTGATTCAATAATTGAAACTATTGAAAATATTGACAATTTAAAGCCAATAAGACAAGATGAAAAACTTGTATCAAAAGCACCGAAAATAAAAACTGAAATGGGGAAAATAAAATTTCACAAAAATGGAGAACAAATAATAAATCAGATCAGAGCTTTCACGCCTTCACCCGGAGCTTTCACTTATTTGGGCGAAACAAGATTGAAAATAATCAATGCAAAATTTGTTCCTCAATCAGACACAACTCCCGGGAAAATTAAAAAAATAGACAAAAAGCAATTTGGGATAGAATGTAAAAATGGAATTATTCTACCAGTAACTGTGCAATCTGCGGGGAAGAGAAAAATGCTTGTTAGTGATTTTATGAACGGATTTATTATCTCGCAATTCGAGTGGATAACTGATGAATGATCAACGACTATTCATTTACAAAATATTAAAAATATGGTTTTCAACCGATAAATATATCGACCATATTCTAACTTTTGATAAGACAAATTTTAAGCAGGTTGAAAAAAGATTTATCACTAATATAATTTTTGGTGTTATACAATGGCATCTTCAATTGGAATTCATTCTGAAGAAATTTTACAAAAGACCACCATCAATGAACATAAAGATCTTACTCTTTATCGGCACTTATGAATTGCTTTTTTTAAATAACACAAAAGATTATGCTACTGTTCATTCTATAGTGGAAATGTCAAAAAAGTTAGAAAAAAGATCAACTGCATTCATTAATGCTATTTTGCGAAAGGTAATTAAATTTCGTGAAAATGGTAGTTGGGAAAAATTTAAAAACAATAAAAACATTCCGGTTAATATAAAATACAGCTTCCCTAAATGGTTAATAAAAAAATTACAAAAAGATTTCAAAGATAATACAAATTCATTGTTGCAAATATTCAATGAAGAACCGTTGCAAATGATAAGAATTGTGGACACAGAAAAACGAGAAGAAATAATTTCAGAAATGAAAGATATGAAAATTTATAAAAATGAAAACATTTATGATAATAATTTCATTGAAGTAACTTCTTTTCAGCAGATATTAGATCATTCATTTTTTACAAACGGCGGGATAACAATTCAAGATGTTTCCACAAGTTTTCCTGTAAAATTACTATTACAAGACAATCCAAAAAGTGTTGTAGATGTCTGTTCTGCTCCGGGTGGAAAATTATTTTATCTCAGAGAAAACTTATCAAAGAATGTCCCAATATTTGCTTACGACATAGATAAATATAGATTAAAAAAAACCGAGGGCAACGCTAAAAGATTATCATTATCAAATATTAATTATAAGAACGCAGATGCACAAAATTTTAGATTCCCCGAAGCTACTCATTTTCTAATTGATGCTCCCTGCTCGGGATTGGGTGTAATTAGGAAAAAGCCCGATCTTCGCTGGCGAAGAGAAGAAAAAGATATTTCAGAATTAATTGATATACAAAAAAATATTTTACAAAATGTTTCAAAATATGTTAAAAACAACGGAGCAATTATTTATAGCACTTGTACTATTGGTGATGACGAAAATTGGAATATAATAAATGATTTTCTTGAACATCACAAAAATTTTAAAATAGAAAAAGCAAATGAAGAAATAATTCCTTCTGAATTAATTGATAGTAATGGTGCTATAAAAACATTACCACATTTACATTTTTGTGAAGGTTCATTTGCAGTAATGCTAAAAAAACACTAAATTACCTATATGAAAAAAGGTATTAAAATATGAATTTAAAAAAAATTAGAACAGCATTGCTCAGAACATTTTATTTTCTATGTGTTTTCTTTATTGTCTCAATAATCTCCGTTTTAATAATAAATTTTATTGTAATGCCGGCAATAGAAAACAGAGGCGAGGAGAGAATATTATTAGATGTCAGAGACCTGTCTTGGGAAGAAGCTGCTTCATTATTAAAAAGAGAGGGGTTTATTCCAATGAGAGGGAAAATGAGACCTGCTTATGGTAAAGAACCTTTCACTGTTTTGAGTCAAAGACCAAATGCCGGATCACAAGTTAAAATGAAGCGAAGAGTTTATTTAGATCTTAGCACAACAGGAGCTAAAATTCCATTCTCAAATCTAATTGGGCATACATTGCGTAGTTCACGAATTATATTAGAAAACCAAAGGATGGTAATTGATACGGTATATTATAGATATTCAAGTAAACCAAGAAATGTTGTATTCTGGCAATCAGTCCCACCAGATAAAAAAGTTTTTCCCGGGACAAAAGTAAAATTAAAAGTCAGCTTGGGACTTTCTGTGTGGACAGTGCCCGATGTAATTGATATGAGTAAAAAAGACGCTATTAACAAAATTAAAAGAGCCGGACTCGAAATAGGGAAAATTACTGAAACTGTTCGTAATGATCTATTAGAAAATACAGTGCTTTCACAATCAATATCTCCGGAAACAGAATTGCATTCAAGAAAACGGATCAACATTGTTGTAAGTAAGTTCTCATCAAATTTTATTGAGGAATAAATACTAAAATGCGAAGGAATGAAATAAATAGGAAATTGTCTCATATTTTTTCCGCATTAGCTCCTTTTTCTTTTTTAATGATATTCAATTACTTTGGTGAATATACTTTTAACATTATTTTACTTATTTTCGGCATATTTACTATTTTATTTGTAGCAATTGATTTTTTGCGTCGTTATTCAAGTATACTCCAAAAAATATTTATATTCTTGTCATCACATAGCATGAGAGATACTGAAATAAAAAACCAACGATTAACCGGCGCCTCTTGGCTTTTGATTGCTTTTTATCTTGTTCTATATATTTTCCCACTTGAATATGCTGTACCATCTTGCATAATATTATCTTTTAGTGATACCGCAGCAGCTATTATAGGAATAAATTTCGGCAAACATAAATGGTATAAACAATATTCTATAGAGGGATCGGTTGCGTTTATTATAGTGGGATTATTGGTTCTTTTTATATTTTTACCTGAAATTAATTTTTGGTTGGCTTTATTGGTCGTTACCGCTGCAACTATCGGAGAGGGTGTAATCCCAATTATTGACGATAACATTTCCATACCATTTATTTGTGCAACAATATTGTATTTCTTATACTAAAAAATAATAATTTCAGATCATGGATATGCCAATTTTACAACAAATAGATAAAACATATACTTTATGGCGCAAGAAGAAATTTCTCTTTTGGGGTGGATATGATTATTTTCGCCTATCTTGGCATCCTGAAATTATTGCAGCATTAAATAGATCAAATAATATCTATGGAATAAATAGCAGTGGTTCTCGTGCCACTACAGGAAATCATCCATTACATGTTGAATTGGAAAATAAATTAGCGGAATTTTTTGACACCGATTCTGCTGTATTATTGCCAACCGGCTATCTTGCAAATATCGCTCTATTGCAAAGCATTCACACCAAATATAATAAAATATTTGTTGACGAAAATATCCACGCAAGTATTATCGATGCTATAAAATTAACAAATAAAAAAGTAGAGAAATTTAAAAGTTTAGACGCTAATGATCTTAAAATAAAAATGGAAACTTACTGTAAATCTGATACACGACCACTAATAATTACCGAAGGTGTAGGATTGACGATGAATGGTAATATTCCTCCATTAGATAAATATTTAAAATTAGCTAAACAATTCAACGGAACAGTTATTTCAGACGATGCTCATTCCGTAGGAATTTTAGGGAAAACCGGTAAAGGCACTTGGGAACATTTTAATTTATCGAGAAAAAATTTAATTCAAGTTGGAACATTAAGCAAGGCATTTGGTGTTTATGGTGGATTTGTTGTTGGGAAAAAGGAACTGATCAGAAAAATAAAAAACAGTAATGTTTATATCGGAAGTTCGGCTTTCCCCCTGCCCTTATGCAAAGCATCAATAAAATCATTACAAATATTAAAAAATAATCAACAGATGATATTAGATCTACAGAAACGATCATTAAATTTCAAAAAACGATTGAATGAAATTGGTTTCAATGTAAATATTTCACCAACACCTGTTATCAACCTAAGTTTTAAAGATGAAAATATAAATCAAATATTAAAAAATATTTTGGTTGAAAGCAAAATTTATCCGTCATTTATTAAATATTTAAACGGACCTAAAAAAGGCTATTTTCGTTTTGCATTATCTAGTGAACATTCTGATGAACAAATAGAAAAATTATATTCTTGTTTGAAAAAATTTAAAAGATTAACCACAAACAACACAAAGATACCACAAGGAACACAATAATATATTTTGTTGTGATCCATATAATTTATAAAATTTGTAAAAATCTTTGTTGAGCTTCGTTGTAAAATATTTTTACAATTAATGGAAATATTTATTAAAAAACTCCCATAAAATCAAAAAGGCCTCAACTGAGACCTTTCATTAGTAGCGGAGAGAGGATTCGAACCTCTGACCTTTGGGTTATGAGCCCAACGAGCTACCAGCTGCTCCACTCCGCGTCATTTTTCAATAGATTATAATATATAAAATAATTCTATTGATTGCAAGAAATATCTCGGAAAATCTTAAACACTCCGATAATTTTAAGAAAGGTGGTCTATATTTTAATCTTTTTCTAAACTTCCAAAGTTTTTGACTATTACATCATAATAATATCAATAATTTCTCATTCTTTTTTTTTGAAACTTTGGAAATTTTAATATACAGCATCAAGTATTAAGCATTATTTCATTAAAACTAATTTTTTAGTATTAGAATATTCCCCGGCTTCTATTCTATAAAAATATATTCCACTTGCAAAATTAGAACCGTCGAATATAACAGAATAATTTCCAATTTCTTGCTGTTTAGAAATTAATGTTTTCACAAGCTGTCCTTTCAAATTAAAAACCTGTAAATTTACAAACTCCTTCTGTAGTAAACTGTATTCAATAGTTGTCTGTGGATTGAATGGATTTGGATAGTTCTGTTTTAGTGTAAAATCATTTGGTATATTTTTTTCGCTTATGCTCGTGCTAACTGTATCAATCACAATTAATTCAAAATCGTCGAGCCATAAAT
>JAYEOX010000046.1:0-4215 GCA_034723415.1 Fidelibacterota bacterium
CAAAATTTGAATCTAAATTTGTATCAATGCAATAGTTAATATCAAATGTTGAGCTGGGATTTTGAGAATAATTTTGAATAGTTAAATTAAAATTTATCAAATCGCTCGAATAATTACAATCATTAATTGTTGCAGAAAGATCATATTCTGCTAATTGATTATTGTTTTTAAAACCAGGACTTCCTGTATCTGTTTTCGCCCAAGATGATGATTCGTTTGAAGGCAACAATGAACTGAGTCGTTCAAAAGCAATATCATCATCTGTATCCCAAGATGATTGATAATCCACCATATCAATTTGTGTGCCATTATCATCTTGGATTTCAATCAGATCATAATATTTGTTTTGTGTTGGCAAACCATTTAACTGCAGCCAATTTAACGGCTTTGAAAATAATTGCCATAGTGAACTATCTTCAACTGCAACAAAATATTCGTCCTGTTGTAAAATATGATTGTCATTTGTTATTATTTCAGAACTTGTATTGTCGGCAATTTTCAAATTTTTGAGATTTATCATATATGATGAATTGTTATAAATTTCTAAATATTCAGCAGAATAAGTTTTCACCGGCCGTGGATAAAATTCATTAATTAACAGGTCCTTTTCATTCAATGGAACGATAACATTTTTATAAGTAGAATCGAAAATGCTATAGGTTGAATTTGTAACTTTTGTAAATATTTGATTTGATCCTAACATCTGATATGATAGTGAGAAATTAAAATTGGAAGTGTCGCCACAATATAACGAATCGTTTATTACTTCTGAATATTTAAATTCACCACTTGTAAAAGTGGAATCAAAATTAGAATCATTCCAAACCTGCAGATCAACATTTTTAATATCATTTAATCCGGTGTTAATTATTTTTATGGTTCCGATTATTTTATCATTGAAAAAGGAACATGAATCAATTGTAACAGTTAGTTCAAAATCATTGGGCGAAACGCTGTTTTTAAATCCCGGAGTTCCATTTACACTTTTTGAAGTTCTCCAATTATTTTCACCGTATTTAATTCTTTCATCACTGTAACCTGAATTCGGAAATGGATTCCCGGTTGAATGTGAATCTACGATCGCATAATTTTCAGATAAAATCCGTATTGATTTTGGAGTAGAATTTGTTAAAGACAATCCACTTCCACCCACAGTAAATTGCGAAGCAGAATCCGGAATTAATCCACTATAATTTCCTGAAGTTGTATCATAATCGGGATCTAAAATTATGCCATAATGTTTGGCTTTCAAAATGCTATCTGGAAAAGTTAAAATTGACAAAGTATCGTCAATATCGGAATAATAATAATCTGTAATTTTTATTGTAGAATCACTATTGTTAAATATTTCAACAAATTCATCTGTAGATTCGTCGCCATTTGGATCTATCATTAATTCTGATAATTTGATCTGGCTATAAAGATCATTGATCAATAAGAATAAAAAAATAATTACAATTTTAATTATCTTCATTTTTTAGCACCCAACAAAAATATTATACCAAAAAAAAGAAAAACGAAATTTGGCAGCCATACGGAAATAAAAGGTGATAATTGCCCTGCAATACCAAGCAATTTCCCAAACATGAGAACGCCATAATAAATAAAAATTATCATCAAACTGAGAGCAATTCCCATACCTGAGCTACCTGAACGAGTTTGGAAAGTTACTATTGAAATACCAAATAAAATAACTATGAATGATGTGAAATTCAATGCGGTTTTGAAAAATAAATTTACTTCCCATTTAATAGAATTAATTCCCAAATTCTGTAATTTGTTAATAAACTTTCGTAATTGAATGAAAGTCATATTTTCCGGGTCAATATTTTTTTGCAAAAGATCGTTTGGTTTAACCCCAAGTGAGATTTCTAAAGAATCATTAAATGTAAATTTTTCATCTGAATTTTTGAACTTTCGTATTTGAACTTTTGTTAATATCCATTTTTTATTTTGCCAATAAATATTTTTAGCATCATATCTTTCTTTTAATATTCCATTATCAATTTTTTGTATAGTAACATATTTCCCATGCCCACGATTGATATTAAATGAACGAATATTTAAAATTGAACCATTTTTAAGCTGAAGATAAATATTGCGTTGAATTTTATCTTTCTTTTTATGAAATTGGCGAGTCATATATTCATTTTTGAATTCTGACAATTTCTGATGAGAAGGAACAACAATTCTATCTTCAAATTCAAATGCGCAAATACTCGTTAATAATCCGATGATCAATAATGGTGCTGCTATACGATATAAACTAATACCGGAAGATTTCATTGCAATTAATTCATTAAATTTTATCAATTTTCCTAAACTAAAAACAACTGCAATAAGTGCCGACATTGGAATGGAAATATGTATAAACCATGGAATAATATAAAAATAATAGTGTAATATTTGAACAAAGGATAAATTATAATCTAAAAAATTGTCAATTTTCTCCACTAAGTCAACTAAAAAAAATATACTTAAAAATACAATTATAGCACTAAAGAAATAAACAAAATATCTTTTTAATAAATATCTATCTAAAATATTCATTATTAATATTTTTTCCCAATTGAAACCTTTTTTTGTTTATCAATTTTTCTACGGAATTTATTTTCTCTTATTGTAACTAGTCCAATATTTTTATCAGTAGCTTTATTAATTATAAATTCATAATCTCCTAATATTATTTTTTCATCTTTAACCGGGAATCTTTGAATTTCATCAATGATATATCCACCAATTGTTTCATAATCGCCATCGGGTAATTGGATATTATATTCCTTGTTCAAATCATCAATTTCAGTTCTTCCGTTTACCAACAAATCACCATTTGCCATTTGTTTAATGCCCAAAAAATTCGAGCTGTCATATTCATCTTCAAAATCACCGAATATCTCTTCAACCAGATCTTCCATTGTTATTATTCCCGATGTTCCGCCATATTCATTAACGATCAATGCAATACTAATATTTTTACGTTGAAAATCTTTTAACATTTCATAAATAGATTGTGTTTCGGGATAGATATTTATTTTACGAATAGAATCTTTTAAAGAATCTGGGTAATTTAATAGATCTTGTAAAACAACAAAGCCAATAATATCGTCAATATCCTCTCTATAAATAAGAATTTTTGAAAATCCCGATTCAATAAATAATTTTTTTGCTTGGTTAATAGAATCCGATTCCTGTAATGCAACGACATCTGTTCTCGGAGTATCAATTTCACCTGCTGTTTTATCAGAAAAATCAATTACATTATTTATATACTCTTTTTCCATTTTATTTATCACACCTGAAATATGGCCATGTTGAACATTTTTATTAAATTCTTCCCTTGTTAGCGCAATATCCAATACCGATTTTTCACTTTTAAATAATTTTAAAAATGTATTGATCACTTTTTGTATCAAATATGTTATCGGCAACAAACCAATTTCCAATATTTGCAATGTTAAACTATAAAAAATAATGGCACCGTTTGGTTTTTCACGAATCAATGTCTTGGGAATTATTTCACCAAATATCAAAATTGTTAATGATATGATAATAATTATCTGCCATGAATTAAAAATATTATATTGTACAAAAATTACAGTCGCAAAAGATGTAGTTAAAATATTTGCGATTGTGTTTCCAACTAAAATTGCGGTAAGATGCTTTTCCCTGTTCTCAAGAAATTTAATACTTAGTGTAGAACCATGTACACCCTTTGCTTGCCATATTTGTAGTTGGATAGGATTTGCTGATATGAAAGCGATTTCCGAACCACTAAAATATGCCGATAAAAGAAGACCAATACTTGCTAAAATTATTTCTACTATCATATATCTTATTCTGTTTTAATTTATCCTAAAAATATTCCATTCATTTAATATTAATTTAATTAAAAATATTGAATTATGAAAATGTTTTATGTTAATTATTGTATAAAAATGATTTTTAATAAAAAACTTCCGAAGTTTTTGAACTTCGGAAGTTTAAATCTATCTATTTTAATAATAATAGATTATTTCATGTAAGTCATTTTTATAACTTCTGTTTTATAACCATTTGAATTTCTTACACTAACTCTACCAAAATATACGCCACTACTTATATTAGTAGGATTCCATTGAACTTCATAAACATTTGCTTTTTGTGAAGTGTTTACTAACATTGCAACTCTTTTTCCACTAATATCAAAAATCTGTATCGTCACTTGTGAAGGTGCTG
>JAYEOX010000047.1:0-4207 GCA_034723415.1 Fidelibacterota bacterium
TTAACAGTTTCAGATGGAACAACGGAAAACACAAAAACAAGGGATTCTTATATAACAGTTACAGAAGCTGTGGGGAATTCAAGTTTGTGGACAGCACTTCATCCGACACCAACAACAAATACAATTGATGATGTTCAGTTTGCAAACAGCACTATCGGTTATGCCTGTGGAAACAAAGGAACAATGCTAAAAACAACAGATGGTGGAGACAATTGGAATTTACTTAAAACAGATGTAGATAAAGATTTAAAAAAATTACATTTTATTGATGTAAATACCGGATATGTTGTTGGAGATGATGGAACTGTTTTAAAAACTGTAGATGGCGGAAATTCATTTATGCAATTATCTACTGAGGATACAATTGGAACGAGAGATTTGTTCTCAGTATATTTTACAGATGCAAACACGGGATTTGTCGGAGGCGATGTTTATCATGCTGTAATATGGAATACAACTGATGGCGGAAACACTTGGCATGAAACCGCACTTCCACTTGATGATTATACAGATGTAAATGATATAGAATTTCTAAATAGTTCAACAGGTATCGCTATTTGTGATGATGGAAAAATCGTTAGAACAACAGATTCAGGCACAAGTTGGACAGAAGTAACTTCAGGAACTACAGAAAATTTATGGGAAATGTATTTTCTCGATTCAAATAATGGATGGGCAGTTGGTAGTAATCGAAATGTTGCAAAAACTACAGATGGAGGAGCAAATTGGTCATTAATTTCATCACCGTCAAGTTATAATGATTATTTAGATGTGTATTTCACAGATGTAAACACAGGATATGCCGTTATAGATAATGGTGTTTATAAAACCATAGATGGAGGTGCAAACTGGGATTCTAAACTTTATCAATATGATTATTATCTTAATACATTAGATAAACGAGATGGATATGCTTATGCATTTACAGCGGGTGGACACTTATTTAAGACCAATGATAGTTGGGAAACTAATACTGTTATCAATTCTCAAGCATGTGAAATAATCAATGCAGTTAAATTTAAAGATATCTATAACGGAATAGCCGTTGATGGCGGTGGAAATATAATGAGAACAACTGATGCGGGAGAAAATTGGGAATTGATTGATTCAGATTGTTCTTCACTTAAAGATGTAAAATACTTAAATTCAACTGATATAATTGCTGTTGGAAGTAGTGGCACAGTTTTAAAATCAACAAATAATGGATCTTCTTGGACTGAAATAAGTACAGCAAATATTCAATCAAAAACATTATATGGATTTGATGCTCCAACTTCGAACGTATTCTATGCAGTAGGATATGACGGACTAATTGTTAAATCTTCTGATGGTGGATCAAGCTGGACAGAACAGGCATTTGGTGATACTAATCTTTATGATGTTAAATTTCTTGATGCAAATACAGGATTTGCAGTTGGTGGAAAATATAATAAATCTAAATTGTTAAAAACTACAAATGGTGGTACAAATTGGAATGATGTTTCCTGCCCGGTTGATGAACAATTAAACAAAATTATATTTGTAAATAGCACAACAGGGTTTATTGCTGGTAATGACGGAACAATTTTAAAAACAATTAATGGTGGTGATAATTGGTCTGATATTTCGGCAGCTATGTATAAAGATTTTAATGACATTTCATTTGTTAATGAGAATTTCGGATATATTGTTGGAACTTATGGAGAAATTTTCTTCACGGAAGACGGTGGAACAACTTGGAACAGAGATGAAACATTTCCAGCGTCTAATTATTTGTATGGAGTAGATTTTATTGATGATTCTACCGGTTATGTTGTTGGAATGTATAGCTCGATATTGAGATATAGGAAAGGAATAATACCTCCGAATGTTGCAGTTCAAGAACAACCGGGAATTGCTGACGAATACATTCTAAAGCAGAATTACCCAAATCCGTTCAATCCTGTAACAACTATATCTTATGAAATACCCGAAGCCGCAAAAGTTACAATCAATATTTACAATATCGCAGGTCAAAAAGTTGAAACACTTCTATCAGAATTCAAACAATCAGGTAAATATAAAATTGTGTGGAATGCTAATAATTTTGCGTCAGGTGTTTATTTTTACAAAATTCAAACAAAAGATTTTGTAAAGACAAATAAAATGTTGTTATTAAAATAATAATTAATTAAACTTATTGAAAATGGAGATTAAAATGAAAAAGTTCTGGAGTGTTTTAGTATTAATTGTTTTTGGTGCAGGATTAGTGTTGAGTGAAGGAAATGACATCAATAAAAATGTTGCAAATACTTCTTTGAAAAATTCTGTGGCAGATAAATCAAGCTCATTAATTGCCCAAACAGTAAAATCAGCTGGCAAAAAGAAATCGAGAGTTATTATTGCCAAAAAAAGTCCTTGTGAAAGAGAAGTAGATAAGCTAAAAGTAGAAGTCCAACGATTGGAAAATACAATTAAAAGACTAAAAGCCGAAAACTATAAATTAAAAAGAGCTATTAACAAATCTAGAAAAATATTAAATGACACAAAATAAAGGAGGAAAAAATGAAGAACTTAACCAAACTTATTCTAATTCTATCTGTTGCTTTACTTATGATCTCTTGTAGTGAAGACGGAAAATTAACAGTGATCAACAAAAGTAGTGAAGAAATTGATGTAACAATTGACGGTGCATCTATTGACGATGACCTATCTTACAATGAAGAGAGCGAAACCCAAACTTGGTCCATTGCTTATGGCGACGAAAAGAATGTACCAATTACTGCTACGGGATACTGGTTGTTGGATTATAGTACAGAAGTAACAATTAGTCCCGGCGATGATGTACTGCATGAAATAAACTCTAATTGTGGCAAAATACAAATTATAAATAGTCATCCAACATTATCAATTTGGTATGTTTATCTTTCAGTAAGTACAGATGATGATTGGGGGGACGATCAGCTTGGATCTGACATAATTGAACCAAATGAAACATATGCCTGGTACGCATCTTCCGAATATACTTGGGATATTAAAATTGTAGATGGAGATGATAACAGCTATGAAATATATGGAGATGAGGTTCTGGATGGAGAAGAAACTTTAAGTTATACTTTCAGCTCTTCGGCAAACATTGTTCCTAATTCACCGATCAAAACAAAATACCAAAACGCCTTACATAAAGAAGTTATTAAACCAAATGTATCTGTAAAGAAAATTGGTAAAGTAAAATAAAAATGTCAGAAAATATTAAAATCATAAAAATGCCATATCTTTAAGATATGGCATTTTGTTTTTAGGAATAATAATTTTTAATTTTTCCTCCATTGAAAAAAATTGGTAAATAATAACTTGTCAATTAATGTTTTATCAAGCATGCTAACGGACAACGCTCAGCCACGCTGAAAGGAAAAGTGAAAATCTTTCCTTTTCAAAAATCTTGTGAAAACTCTTTAAAATTGACTTTATCGAACAGCTTTCAGCGTTGGCTGCAGCGAATGGTTAGGATTTCTTTTTATTCAATATTTTGATAAACAACATTAACGCCTGAATTAATCAGTGTATTTATTATCCTAGAATCATTTATTTGTTCAGCATCATCGACTGTTAATATATGAAATTCATTATCTCTACGAGGATAAATTAATACATTTTGAAGATATGTATTCATAAAATTAGCCCAATATTCTCCTTTATACATTCGATCTCCATTCACAACTAATACAAAATAGCAGTTATCATTTCCAAATTTCTCTTTCATATCTGATTTAAATATTATTGAATGAGATAATGATAAACTGCTTTCTGATTGAAATATTTTATATGTATCAATATCACAAATTGAAGTAACAAGATTATCTGGTAAATCTATACTTTCTATATCTGCAGAACTGAATTCCAAAATATTTAATTCTGAATCCGAAATAAGATATATGTCAAAAGAACCTTCTTCTGTACTATTATCTTGAGAACACTGAAAAACAAAAAACAGCAATATGACAACGGCTAAAAATATAAAAAGATTACGAATGGATAGTCTTCTCATTTTCTACCTCCATTAATATTTTCAAATTTATATCTGTGAACATAATTCTTATTCCTTTAAATCCTAACCATGTATATACGACTTAGCCAAAAGTGTATATTGCACTAAAACAGCCATATAAACATTTTTCTTTTGCCAGAAATCTATTTTATTCAAAAAATTCATCTATTAAATTTCTCACTTCATTTCTAATAATATAGT
>JAYEOX010000048.1:0-4104 GCA_034723415.1 Fidelibacterota bacterium
ATTCCCATAATAGTTACAAAAATAATTGTCATTCCTAATCTTGCTAACATAAATTCTATTCCAAGAAACTGCAATTCTATTAATTCTTGAGGAAGTTTTATACAAGCCCATGCTGATAGAAATATCACAATATTAGTAATACTCGCACCTTTTCTTATTAATCCTTGAGCCATAGGAAATGCTACAAACATTGGTCCTGTTGGCAATGCTCCCAAAATAAATGCAACTATAATTCCCTTAACTCCTGACGATTCTCCAAGATGTTTCATCACAAATTCTTTTGAAATCCACACAGAAAAAAGCCCCATCAAAATAAGAACAGCCGGAAAAACTTTTGCCATTTGAATAAAATAACTAATTGAAGTATCAATAATTTTCTCTGAATTATCAGGTGAATATTTTATTATTACAAGTGTAGCAATAAAAAGAATTCCCAATAAAATTAAATTTTTATAATTTTTATTTTTTTTGGTTTTCATATTCTCCTGTATTTTCATAATATCACTCCCATAAGAATTGCAATAAGAATCGCAATAATAAAGCTGAACACATTACGATAAATAGCAAATTTTTTACCAAGAGTTTGGATTTCCAATGGCAATGTTACAATTCCAATCATTGTCAAAGTAGTGATGAATGCGGCAACTGAACTAATAGATGCTCCTTCCATTAAAAATGAACCTGCCAACGGAAAAGCCAATAGCGACGGCATATGCATAAAACTTCCTGCTACTGCAATTAAAATAAAACCAATTGTACCATTTTCATTCCCAAATAAAAGTCCGATTTTATCGGAAAATAAACCATAAATAATTCCAATCAGTAAAATTACAGATAGCATTGTTGGTATTAATTCCAACAAAGATTTCCCTGCAATTTTTAAAGATCTTAAGGTCTTTGTTTTATCCTTGAAAAAGGAAATCCCTAACAATATTAAAACCAATCCATTTATTATAATCGTCGTATTTTGCATTTATTTTTTATTCCCGAAAAATAAATTTGTCTTATACAATAATAAATACATAATGGTAACCGTTCCCAAGAAACTTGTAAACATATTAAGTGAAACCAGTGCACCCAAAGTTCTATTTGGCGGAAACACTGAAAACAATAAAACCATAAATCCGGCTATCACAACAATTGCATTAAAAATAATTGCTCTTCCGGAATGATGCATTGTCAATTTCATCGTTTTCTGTTTATCTCCAGTTTCTTTTGCATATATTTTGTATCGTTCTATAAAATGAACGGCATAATCAATTCCGATTCCAATTGCAATACTGGAAATTAAAGCTGTAGTTGTGCTTAGCGGAACATTTAAAAGTCCCATTACTCCAAACCCGATAATCGCTGTGATAACTATTGGAACAGAGCCAATCAGTCCCACCCATATATTTTTGAACATAAATGAGAGTAAAATAATTATGATAAAAAGTGACATTATTAAACTTTTAATTTGTCCCTCTAATATAAGATCTGTGAAAACAAGTGCTTTATATCCTGAACCTGCATAATTTATTTCGATTCCAAGTTTTTTGAAATCATCTCTAAATTTTTCAACCTCTGCAATTGCACTATTGATAGCTTTTGAATTATCACTCTTTAATTGAATTGTCACATTTGCAAGTTTGTAATCATAATCCACTACTTTCCAAAGATTTTCCGGATCTCCACTCATTTCATAAAGTAGCAAATATTGAGCGTTCAGGTCTTGAGAATCAGGTATAATGTCGAATTCTTTTCTATCTTCGTGCATCACCATGTTCATTCGTTTTAAATAATCAGATAGAGAAAATGTATTTCCCACAACTGCTAATTTAGAATCTACTTCCTCTTGCATTTCATTTATCAATTTCAGAGCTTCTGGAGATTTCATTTTCCCATTTTCATCAGCTTCCAAAATCACATTTAAATTACTTGTTCCGCCAAAATGTTCGTTTATAAATGCATCTGTTAATACTATGTCGCTGTCATTTTCAAATTTTTCTAAAAAACTTGAATTAATCCAAACTTTCGTCATCCCAAAAATGGAAAATGCTATAATAATAATTGTAAGAAAAAGTGTAATAGTTTTGTATTTAATTACACCATTAGCAAATTTGTATGAGAATGGAATTTTATCGATTTTGTTTTTCTTTTCAATTTTTGATTTGTGTTTTGTGTAGCCAAATAACAAAATTGCTGCCGGAATAAGAAGCAATGAGAAAAGCATTGCAGTCATCACACCAAAAGCTGTAAATAACCCAAAATATTTTATTGGGAAAACCTGTGAAGTTACTAGTGAAAGAAATCCTACCGAAGTAGTTACAGAAGTCATTACAACCGGTTTCCACATTCCTTTTAACATATCATTTACTGCCTCTTTGCGGGTTACATTAGGGTTTTTCTGCAAGAAAAGATCGAGGTGACTATAGAGATGAATACCATCTGCTACTCCAATTGCGATCAACATAACCGGAAGCATTGTGGATACCGCATAAATTGGTATTTTAAATAATGCCATCAATCCAAACGCCCAGATAACGCTAAAGAGCACAACAAGGAGAGTAAATATTGTGTTTTTGATGCTTTTCATTACAATCAATAAAACTAAAATAATGATACCAATAACGAGAGGAACCATTTTTTTCATATCTTCAGGCATTAAATATGCCATTGTTCCTTCCACGATCGGACTTCCAGCAACATAAAGATTTTCAGGTCCTTCATAAGATTTTGTAAGATCTAATATTTCATGATAAAATTCTTGCGTGAAAACATCATCTTCGATCTCAGCAATAATCACAGATACTTTTTCATCTTCAGAAACTAATCTTTTATAAACCATATCGTTCGTGCGAACATTTTTTTGCAGCTCATCCAATTGTTCTTTTGATTTGGGAACTCGTTTATAAAATGCTTTCACATCCATTCCATATTCTGTTCCAATTATATTATCGGCAGTATAAAGCGATGTGACATCGGATTTATCTATCTCCTTCATTTTGCCGAGTTTTTTGGTTAGATCCTTAATTTTTTGTAAAGTTTCGGTTTGGTAAATTCCTGCTTTATTCTCGATAGCGATGATAATTCCATCTTTAATATCAAAAACTTCCTCCATCTCATCACTGTAAACAAACGCCGGATGATCCTGTGGCATATATTCATCAAGATCGGTTTCCATTCTAGCGTTTTTCTTCATAGTTATAAAAAATGCGACTGAAATAATTACCAATATCACCAATACTATTACCGGCTTTTTCAACATTTTACTCAACAAATTTTCCATTTTCTTTCCTCCCGTTATTTATTATTTATTTTTCTTTTATAATTAGTTTTTCTATAGAATTCCATAGATTCTCACCCTCTCTTTTCAAATCAAATTTGAACTTTGCCATTTTCCATTTTTGAACAATCAACCGCAATGCTCCCATAATAATTAAAGTCAATTGGTCAACAGAAATATCATCTCGAATTTCATTTTTCTCTTGTCCAGTTGCAATTATTTCCGAAATTATTTTATGATTTAACTCCATTATGGAACTTACTTTTTTTATCAATCGCTCATCATTTTGAAAAATATCTTCAGAAAAGATTACACTCGCAAGTGCACGATTACTTATAAATTGTTCAAAATGGTTAAAATAAATTGTTTTAATTTGCTTAATCGAATTTTCACTTTTCAACTTCTCTGTGGATAATGCGATATTATTACTGTTTTTAAAAAATGATAAAATTGCTAATAAAATATCAATCTTACTTTCAAAATGTCTATAAATCGCCGGTTCTGAAATTCCAATTGCTTTTGATATATTTTTTATAGTTAGATTTTGTATTCCCTTATTAGCAATAATGTTAATGCTTACTTCTGTTATCTCCGCTTGTCTTTTTGTCATTTTCATCATATTTTCCTGTTAGTTATCATTCACTAACAAATATACTATACCTATTTTGATTTGTCAAGTTTTTTTTTGTTTTTTTTGCATCGAACTAAAACGAACTAATCATCGAATTAATCTAATTTATCTAATTGTTGCCATTGATTGTCATTCATGGTCATTTGTGGTCATTTATTGTCATTGGTTGTCATTCATGGGCATTTGTTATCATTTTCAACTTTCAATT
>JAYEOX010000049.1:0-4087 GCA_034723415.1 Fidelibacterota bacterium
GGAATTTCATATTTGGATATTTTGAAACAGGGTGGAGGTATTCATTCAACTGTTGAAGCAACGAGAAAAATCTCTAAAGATAAATTGAAAGAAAGCTCTATAAAAAAATTGAATAAGTTGTTAGCAAATGGAACGACAACAGTTGAAATTAAAAGTGGTTACGGATTGGATTATGAGACAGAAAAGAAAATGTTGGAAATAATCAATGAATTAAATGAAGAACATTTGATGGATATTATTCCAACTTTTTTGGGAGCCCATACAATTCCCAAAGATGTTGATAGGGAAAAATACATTGATTGGATTGTTGAAAAAGCGATTCCGGATTTTAAAAATTTAGCAAGATATTGTGATATTTTTTGTGAAGATGGAGCATTTTCACTTGATGAAACGGAGAAAATATTTAAGTCAGCAATTGAAAATGGATACAGATTAAAAATCCATTCAGGCCAATTTAATGATTTAGGTGCAAGCGGCTTATCGGCGAATTTAAAGGCAGTTAGTGCCGATCACTTAGAAAATATTTCGCTGGAACAAATTCGCCAAATGAGAGAAAATGGAACAATTGCAGTTTTGCTTCCGGGAGTTCCATTTTATTTACAATCGGAAAAATATGCAAATGCTCGACTCATGATAAAAGAGAATTTACCTGTCGCAATTGCCACCGATTTCAATCCGGGTTCCTGTCCTTCTTATTCAATGCAGATGATGATTTCACTTGCTTGTTTGAAAATGAATATGACAATTGAAGAGGCGATAATTGCTTCCACGATAAATTCTGCTGTTGCAATTGAAAAAGAAAACGAAGTTGGTTCACTTGAAAGTGGAAAACAGGCAGATTTTATAATTTTAGATGTAGAAAATTATAAACAGATTCCATATTTTTATGGAACAAATTTAATAAAAACAGTTGTAAAAAATGGAAATGTTTTATAAATTTAAATCAATGAAAATAAAAAGAAAATATAATATAGATATAATTAAATCTAAATTCAAAAAAAATGAAATTGAAATTGGAATTATTCTCGGTAGCGGATTGAGCTCCTTTGCAGAAAATGTAACTGAAAAAGTTGAATTTCCATATTCTAAAATTGAAAAATTTCCTCAAACAACTGTAATTGGACACGACGGCAAGTTTATTATTGGTAAATTAAGAGATAAATCAGTATTGATCGCAAGCGGACGATTTCATTATTATGAAGGATACGATAAAGAAAAGATAATTTCAATAGTTAAATTTTTCAAAGAATTTGGGATAAAAAATGTAATAATTTCTAATGCAGCCGGAATTATAAATGAAAATTTTTCAATTGGGGACATTATTTTGATTGAAGATTGTATTGATTTTACTAAAACAGCTAATAAATATGGTAAAATAAACAACGCTAAAATTAAACAAAACGAATTAGAAAAAATTAATTCTGTAAAAGGCGATTTAGATTTTAAACTTAAAACTGGAAAATATATTTGGACTACAGGTCCATCTTATGAAACACCTTCTGAAATTCAATATATGAAAAGCGTCGGTGGCGATATGGTTGGAATGTCGACGATGCCGGAAATAATTTGGGCGAGGAAAAACGGAATGAATGTCTATCCATTTAGTTGCGGAACTAACTTTGGCACGGGAATTTCTAAAGAAAAACTTGACCATAGTGAAGTAAAAATCAATGCTGAGAAAGTAAAAGACAAATTCAGTAATTTAATTATTAAATTAATTGATAAAATTTAAGAATAACTTATAATAATAAGAACTCAAAGGAGGATATTTTTATGGAAGACCCAAGACAAAGTCAATTATCACATTTATTAGTAAATTATTCAACAAAAGTTAAGAAAGGTGATAATGTATTAATTGAAGCATTTAATATTCCGGAAGAATTCATTATTGAATTAGTGAGATCAGTAAGAAAAAAACGTGCTAACCCTTTTGTATCAATAAAATCATCGCGCATAATACGAGATTTAATTATGGATTCTACAGAAGAACAAATGAAAATTACCGGCGAATACGAAAAACACAGAATGGAAGAAATGGATTGTTATATTGGAGTTAGAGGAAGTTTAAATGTTAGTGAAAACTCAGATATTAATAAGAAATATATGAATTTATATAAAAAATTATGGATGGAACCGACTCATACAAAAACTCGAGTAGCAAAAACTCGATGGGTTGTATTGCGTTATCCATTGCCTTCGATGGCTCAACAAGCAGAAATGAGCACAGAAAAGTTTGAAGATTTCTTTTTCAATGTCTGCACATTGGACTATGCAAAAATGTCAAAAGCAATGGATCCATTAGTCAGTTTAATGGAAAATACTGATAAGGTTCACATAAAAGGTCCAAGTGATACAGATTTAAAATTTTCTATAAGAAAAATTCCGGTTATAAAAGCTGACGGACACAGGAATATTCCTGATGGAGAGGTGTTTACTGCACCAGTTAAGAATAGTATTAATGGAATCATACATTATAATACACCAAGTTTATTTCAAGGAACGGTTTTTTCTGATATTCGTTTTGAAATTAAAAATGGAAAAATCATAAAAGCGACTTCCAGCGATACAGAAAAACTAAATAATATTCTTGATACAGATGAAGGTGCTCGATATTTTGGTGAATTCGCATTTGGTTTAAATCCCTTTATTAATAATTCAATGAAAGATACATTATTTGACGAGAAAATTAACGGTTCTATACATTTAACCCCCGGAAATTCTTACGACAAAGCGGACAATACAAATAAAAGTGCAATTCATTGGGATATCGTTTTGCGTCAGAAAAAGGAATTTGGCGGTGGTGAAATTTATTTTGATGATAAACTTGTTAGAAAAGATGGATTATTTGTTTTAGAAAGTTTAAAGAAATTAAATCCTAAATATTTAATGTAAGAATAAAAAATAAAAAAACTATTTTGTATCTTTGTATGAAATATTAAAAAAGGAAATATAAACATATGAAAGATTCAACTCAAAGTACGAAATTTATTATTTTTATAGTTCTGGGAATGTTGTTTGGTGGAATTACCGGCGCAATTATCGGCAAAGAAATTCCATTTATTAAGCTATTGGGTGAATTATTTCTGAATGCCTTAAAAATGATGATAATTCCCTTGGTATTTAGCAGCATGATATTGGGTGTAACAACAATTGGTGATTCAAAAAAGTTGGGAAGGATGGGTGGATTTACAATCATTTACTACTTATTGACAACTGTTATGGCAGTAACAACAGGAATAATCTTAGTGAATTTGATAAAACCCGGTATTGGAATTTCACTCGAATTAAGTCAAACTGTTGCAGATCAGAGTTATTCCTTCTTGGATGTAATTCGCGGGATCATTCCGGAAAATATTATAAAATCGATGAGTAATGGAGACATTTTACCAATAATATTTTTTGCATTATTCTTTGGGATTGTGATGAATCTTGTTGGAGAAAAGGCAAAACCTGTTAATACATTTTTTGAAGGTATTTTTGAAATATCAATGAAAATGACACAATATATAATTTTGTTTGCACCAATTGGAATTTTTGGATTAGTAGCTTCAAGATTAGGTGCTGCCGGTGGATGGTTTGCATTTAAAGATGAATTGGTAGGATTAGGATTTTATTCTGTAACAGTTATTGGCGGTTTATCAATTCATGCTTTTATTACACTACCGTTAATTCTTTGGATTTTGGGAAAACGATCGCCATTAAAATATCTGAAGAATATGTCAGACGCTCTTTTTACTGCTTTTTCTACGGCATCTTCAAGTGCCACATTGCCACTTACCTTAAATTGTACCGAAAATGCTAAAGTAGATCGTTCAACTTCAGGATTTGTACTACCTTTAGGAGCAACTGTAAATATGGACGGAACTGCTTTATACGAAGCTGTCGCAGCTATTTTTATTGCACAGCTTTATGGAATTGAGATTACATTTATTCAGCAAGTTATTATTGTTTTAACTGCAACATTAGCCGCAATTGGGGCAGCAGGAATTCCACAAGCAGGATTAGTAACAATGATAATCGTTTTGAAAACTGTAGGATTGCCGATAGAAGGAATTGGTGCGATTCTTGCAATTGATTGGTTCCTCGA
>JAYEOX010000050.1:0-4068 GCA_034723415.1 Fidelibacterota bacterium
ATACGAGCAACTCCGCCTCTCTCGCCCAATTTATCATCAACCGGTGATATTTCGTGAGCATCATTAAAATACAAAATTGTTACTTTTGAATTATTTTGAGCAAAAGAATTGACAAAAATTAATA
The DNA here is from genome assembly GCA_034723415.1 of Fidelibacterota bacterium. Lineage (GTDB taxonomy): Bacteria > Fidelibacterota > Fidelibacteria > Fidelibacterales > Fidelibacteraceae > TCS52. The sequence goes on from JAYEOX010000050.1 coordinate 125, forward strand.
ATATTATAACATTAATTATGAATACTTTTTTCATGATTTTATTTCTTCTTCCAATTTCCTTTTAACAAAATCCATAATCCGTCTTCTATCTTTCTTGACTTCAGAGAGTATTTCATCTGCTTCCTGTTTGATTTTTTTAACGAATTCTTTATCATCAATTGTTGGCAAATTTATCAATACATTTAGATAAGCACCCTCAGCACAAACTTCCGCCTGCATAGCACTCACTCCGGCATCTGACATCGCATTTACATTTCCTCGCTTCGCAACAATTTCCGATAATTCCAATAATTCACTCGACAATTTCAATGTTTCAAACGGAACATTTGTGACAACTTTTGATGCTTCTTCTAATGCCATTTTTCTCTTGATTTTATCCGCCTCTTTTTTCTTTGGCATCCTTCTCGCTTTCATATAAACATTAAAAGCTTCTGTATCTCTATCAATCAAATCGGTGAATTTTTGCATTAATTCTTGTGATTTTATTGCGACTTCTTCCATTTTTTTATTACTTCTTTTGTATTTTTTGTGGTTGAAGGTAAGCTGTGTAACCATCGATGTTAAAGCAGATGACAATGCTCCACTTAAAGCAGAAATACTTCCACCACCTGGAGCAGGAGAATCTGATGAAAGCAGATTTAAGAAGTCAGTTATCTTCATTGATTTTAATTTATTCTCATCATTTGCAATCTTGTATTCTATAATTTTTTCGTCCATATCAAATGGAGTTGTGTCATTCAAACCAAGTGATAAAATTGCTGTTTTAATTATTTCTCTTTCCGAAATTCCTGTGTTTTTATTTTGCTTTTTCAAATAAAATTTCCCAACATCGAGCATCGCTTCTTTTGGCAACATTCCTACTAATTCCGAACCGGTAACTCGCAATCCAAGCTTTCTCGCCTCTTCACGAACAATTTCAAAGGCATCGTGAAGTCCTGAAATTTTGTAATTATGTAAATTCATCGTCACTTGTGCATAACCGTATTCTTCAACAAACCAACCCGTTGCTTCGCAATTTTTTAACTTCCCTGCAACTCTTAATTTGTTTCCATTTTCATCACGAACAATTTTTTTATTTTTATCTCTTTTTAATCGTCCTTTTGAGCGAATTGTAAGTCCAATATCTTTAGCAAGTTTTCTATCTGTCGTATTCAAATTTATATTATATGCCAAAAGAAAATCACGAACTCCGATAACAGTTGCACCTGCTTTTTTGTTAAATATCGCCTCGCCATAATCCGGTTTAAATTCTTCTGTTTTCAACTTCTCTTCCAATGCTTCATATTCACCTTTACGAATATCTGGAAGTTTCTCTCGTTCAGGTCTCGTTGCAGAATATCCATATAAATAAGTTGGAATTTTCAACTCCGCCCCTACTCTTTTTGCTAATTTTTTTGACATTTCTATGCACTCTTCTTGTGTCACATTTGATACGGGAATAAACGGACAAACATCAGTTGCACCTTGTCTTGCGTGAGTTCCCTTTTGCTTGCTCATATCAATCAATTCAGATGCTTTTTTTATTGCCCTGAAAGCCGCTTCTACAGCAGAATCAGGATTGCCCACAAAAGTTACTACAGTTCTATTTGTTGCTTTTCCGGGATCTACATCGAGCAATTCTGCACCATCTGTATTTTTTATTTCATCAGTAATCTGTTCTATTATATTTAAGTCATTTCCTTCACTGAAGTTTGGAACACATTCTACTATTTTTTGCATTTAATACTCCTTTCTTTTTCATCTAATTTATCGAATTACAAATTACTATTTTTTTTCGATTAATTCGTTTAATTTGATGACCTTTTTTATCTAATTCATTCCACAATCTTCACATCATTTTTCTCAGCAAACTCAACCGCTTTTTCATATCCGGCATCCACATGTCTAAATATTCCTGTCAAAGGATCATTTGTCAGAACTCGTTCGAGTTGTTTTCGCTTTTCATCTGTTCCTGTCGCCACGATTACCTGTCCGGCATGAGTTGCATTTCCTATTCCAACTCCTCCGCCATTATGAATTGAAACCCAATCGGCTCCACTTGCTGTGCTTGTAAGTGCATTCAAAAGTGGCCAATCTGCAATTGCATCACTTCCATCTTTCATGCTTTCTGTCTCGCGATTTGGCGAAGCAACAGATCCGCAATCGAGATGATCTCGTCCAATAACAATCGGTGCTTTCAGTTCGCCACTCTTTACCATATCATTCATTTTTACGGCGAATTTCGCTCTTGCTCCATATCCAAGCCAGCAGATTCTATTTGGCAAACCAATTTGCGGAACCTGTTCTCTTGCTAATTTTATCCATCTCGTGAGGATTTCGTCATCAGGAAACATTTCGAGAATCACATTATCTAATTTGTCAATATCCGATTGTTCGCCGGAAAGTGCAGCCCAGCGAAAAGGTCCACGACCTTCACAGAATAACGGACGAATATAAGCCGGAACAAATCCCGGATAAAGAAATTCTCCTTTTTCATTACGAATTTTCATTCCGCCTTTTTCCGCCTGTCCTCGTAAATTATTTCCATAATCAAATACAATCGCTCCCTTTTCCTGCATATCTACCATCGCTTTTGTGTGTTTCAAAATGGTTTCCATTGACAATTTTTTATATTTATCAGGATTCGTTTCTTTCATTTTTTTCAATTCATTCAAATCGCCAATTGGAACATAATCGAGTAAATTATGTGCGGAAGTTTGGTCTGTCACAATATCAGGGATTACATTTCTTTTCACAAATTCAGGAAAAACTTCAGCTGTATTTCCGACTAATCCTATTGAAAGTGACTCACCTTTTTTTACAGCATCTTTCATTAATTTTATCGCTTCGTCAATGCTGTCTGTCATCGTGTTACAATATCCTTCATCAACTTTTCGTTTAATTCTGTCAGCATAAACTTCTACATCAATTATCACTCCCCCATTCATTGTCACTGACATAGGTTGAGCTCCGCTCATTGCACCCATTCCGCCTGTTAAGACAAATTTCCCTTTTAATGAACTTCCAAAATGTTTCTCTGCCAAAGTTGCCAATGTCTGATAAGTTCCCTGTAGAATTCCTTGAGTACCGATATAAATCCAACTTCCGGCAGTCATTTGTCCATACATCGTGAGTCCCATTTCGTCATATTTATCGAAATTTTCTTGAGTGGACCAAGCAGGAACTATATTGCTGTTAGCGATTAATACTCTCGGACTTTGTGTATGAGTTTTTATAACTCCTACGGCTTTTCCCGACTGAACGAGAAGTGTTTCATCGGCTTCTAATGATTTTATCGCTTTTACAATGCGATGATATTCATGCCAATTTCTCGCTGCTCTTCCTGAACCACCATAAATAATTAATTCATCCGGCAATAATGCAACTTCAGGATCTAAATTATTTTCAAGCATTCGCAATGCCGCCTCTGCTTCCCAATTTTTTGCTCTTAATTTGCTTCCTCTGAATGCCTTAATCGGTTTATCAGGTTTTTCTTCCATATACATTGGTCTCATAATTTCTCCCTATTTTTTTATTTTAATTTTTTTATATTTTCATAAATAAAAATGTAAATCCTCCGGCCCAAATAAAACTCGTAAAAGTTCCAATCAAAAAATACTCAGTAAATGATTCGTCTGAAGCTTTTTGAAAACGAATGATAGATTTTCCTGCAATTAAAAAACCAATTATCTCAAATCTACCAATAATTATCGATGCAAATACAATAATCCGTTCCAGAATGCCAATATATTTCCCCGCATTTTCCAAAGAATTTTCATTGCTGTTTTTGGAAATTAAATTTTTACATACCGAAGCTGTAAAATAACTACCACCGAAAATAATAATCACCAAAAATGTAAATATTTTATATAAATTATTGTTTGAGAAAAAATTTATTGCATTTTCCACAACTTCTTTATAAAAACTATTTTTAAATATGGATATTACAATAATAATCATTAAAA
>JAYEOX010000051.1:0-4028 GCA_034723415.1 Fidelibacterota bacterium
TTGACGAAAAATTACTTGAAATAATTTCTCCATACATTGAGAAATCACAATCTTTTTGTTGTGTAAATAATGCCTCTGTCGGTAAAGAGGAAGTTAAATATAATGTAGATAAAAATGGAAATATTAATGAAATTTCCAAATCTGTAAAAAATGCAATAGGCGAAGCTGTCGGAATAAATTTCATTTCAAAAAAAGATTCTAAAAACTTTATAAAAAATTTGACCGAATGTAAAAATAATGATTATTTTGAAAAAGGTTTAGAAATGTCAATTCAGAATGATAAAGCAAAAATTAAACCGATAAATATATCTGAATTTATGTGTATGGAAGTTGACTTTAAATCAGATTTAAAAGAAGTAAATAAACTAATAAATAAAAAATAATAGGAATTTTATTTATATTTTTATAACTTACAATAATAAAAGGAGAAATAATGGGAAAAATAAAAATACAAAAAAAAGGTAAAAGACTTGGTGTTTTAATTCCTGGTTTGGGTGCAATTGGGACAACTGTTATCGCTGGTATAGAATTAATTAAAAAAGGATATTCTAAACCAATAGGAAGCTTAACACAAATGGGAACCATTCGTCTTGGAAAAAGGACAGAAGATCGTGTACCCTTAATAAAGGATTTATTGCCATTAAATGATATAGAAGATTTAGTTTTTGGCGGTTGGGATATTTTTGAGGATTCAGCTTATGAAGCTGCAAAAAATGCACAAGTTCTATCAAACGAACACATTGAAATGGTAAAAGATAAATTACAAGAAATCAAACCTATGAAAGCCGTATTTGATCAGAAATATGTTAAAAAATTACATGGAACACATGTAAAAAAAGGAGAAACAAAATTTGAACTTGCACAACAATTGATGGATGATATTTCAAAATTCAAAAAAACAAATAAACTTGAAAATATGGTAATCGTTTGGTGTGCATCTACAGAAATTTATATAAAAGAAGAACAAGTTCATAAATCACTATCGGCATTTGAAAAGGGTTTAAAGGAAAATAATTCTGCAATTGCGCCGAGTATGATCTACGCTTATGCTGCTTTAAAAATGGGAATTCCTTTTGCAAATGGTGCACCGAATTTGACAGTTGATTTTCCTGCAATGTGGGAATTGGCAAAACAAAATAATGTTCCACTTGCAGGTAAAGATTACAAAACAGGCCAAACTCTTATGAAAACTATACTTGCTCCTGGATTGAAAGCACGAAATATTGGAATCAATGGCTGGTTCTCGACAAATATTCTTGGGAATCGCGATGGTGAAGTTCTTGATGATCCTGATTCATTTAAAACTAAAGAAGTAAGTAAATTAGGTGTACTCGACTATATTTTACAACCAGAAAAAAATCCTAATCTCTACAAAGATCTATATCATAAAGTAAGAATTAATTATTACCCGCCGCGAGGAGATAATAAAGAGGGTTGGGATAATATTGATATTTTTGGATGGCTTGGTTATCCAATGCAGATTAAAATTGACTTTCTTTGTAAAGATAGCATTTTAGCCGCTCCGATTGTTTTAGATTTAATATTATTTATGGATCTAGCTAAAAGAGTAGGTTTATCTGGTATTCAAGAATGGCTTTCATTTTATTTTAAAAGTCCGATGCATTTACCTGAACTTTATCCTGAACATGATCTTTTTGTACAACTTGCAAAATTAAAAAATACTTTAAGATATTTCATAGGTGAAACACTTATAACTCATCTCGGTATGGATTATTATGAAAATGATAAGATAGTAAAAAATACCTCACGCAAAGACGCAAAGACGCAAAAAAATTAATAAATATTAAGTTAGAAAAATTATCAATATCTATTTAAATTATGACTATAACAAATAGTAGAATATTTTTTAACTCCGTTTTTAAGAGTGTCTTATGAAAACAATAATGAGTAATTTCCCATGAAAGCAGTAATTATTGCAGCAGGTTGTGGCAGTAGAATAAAAAATGCTCATGAAGAATCTCATAAAACACTAATTCGAATTAATAACAAACGAATTATCGATGATATAATTGAAAAATTAATTGATTGTAAGATTAATGATATAATAATAGTTACCGGATATAAAAATCAAGAACTTAAACGAGCAATAACGAATTCTATTTATCCAGATGTAAAGATACAATTTGTAAATAATCCGGAATGGGAGAAATCGAATGGTATCTCAGTTCATTATGCAAAAAAATATATTTTTGAAGATGAAGAATTTGTCCTTTTAATGAGCGATCATATTTTTGAAAGAAACATTCTACAAAATGTTGTAAGAGAAAAAATTGAAAATGATGAAGGGTTACTTGCAATTGATTTTAAAATAGATCAAATTCCTGATTTAGATGATGGAATGAAAATCCAATGTGAATTTACAAATGATTCACATTATAGAATTACTAAATTTGATAAAACTTTAGATAATTATCAGGCAATTGACTGTGGAATATTTAAATTTAAGTACTCGTTTTTTAACTATTTGGAAAAAGCATTTTCATATAAAAAATATTCACTTTCTGATGCATGTAATTTAATTGCAAAAAATGGCAAAATGATTGGAATGGATATCGGGAAAAATCTTTGGTTAGATATTGATACACCTGAAATGTTTAATTTTAAAAATATAATTAATAAAATTATTAATTAATGAGAACAAATGACTATAAAAAATTATTATTATTATGCTAATCAATTTTATCAATTTTCTAATGCTTTACCGCTATATAATAAAATAGGTGGCACATTTATTGCCAACAACAGATTTAGTAAGAAATTTAAATTTGCAAAATATTTACGAAATCTAAACACATCACAAAATCACAAATCTTTATTTAATATTCCTCCGATTAAATTTAAAAACATAAAAAATGAATTAAACATTAAAGGAATAATATTTTCTCAATCAAACAGGGAATTACATACAAATAATAATTGTACTAAGATATTTATCGGTCATGGAACCGGGGATAAGAGATATGAAGAAAAAGCATATAATCTTGAAACTTATGATTATCATTTTGTTGTAGGCCATAAACAAATACAAAAATATAAAGACGATAAAGCAAATATTCCAGAGGAAAAAATAATTAAAATTGGAAATATGAGATTTGATGATTATATAAATAATAAAATTGATAAAGAAAAAATAATTAATAATTATGGAATAAAAAATAGAAATTTAAAAACTATATTATATGCCCCTACTTGGCGTTTTGGTGCCGGAACATTTAAGACACATGTTAAAAAATTCATTAAAGAAATTTCACCAAAATTTAACCTAATTGTAAGACCACATTTCCATAATGCTCATCATATTCCAAAGATAAAATTTTGGGCAAAAATAAATGGTTATAAAAATGTTTATTTTTCAAATCCCGGTAATTTATATAAAAATGATACAATGTTTGACTTCGCGATTTCTGATTTGATGATAAGCGATACATCATCGATTTTATATGAATATCTTATTACAAACAAGCCGATGATTGTTGTTAAAAATGAATTTGATGATTACCATAAAATGCCTGATGAAATGAATATTATGACTGCCGTTGATGTATATGATGGACAAATGAATATCTGTAAACTTATTGATGAAAATATAAAGACACAAAAATATTCAGACGAATATAAAAAAATGCTTCATAGTTGTTTCTATTTTAACGATGGTAAATCAACTGAAAGAGCAATTAAATTTATAAAATCAATTGAATAATATTTATCTATTTTATTGAACTTAGAAAGTTTCACTAATTATAAACCAACCATTCTTTACAAAATCACAATAATCAATTTCTTTTGTTAACAACTTATCAAAAATTGTATGACCACGAAAAGCAAATTTGCCTTTTTGATTTTGTGAGACAGGATTTTCATCTTCATCAACTTCTGCAATTTCAATATCATCCATACATTTCCAATTATCATTTTTATCAAATATTATTCCAACTCCACAAGAAAAATTATTACCATAAATTCTTTTAACCGGTAATTTTTCAACCGAGCTATTTAATACTTTATTA
>JAYEOX010000052.1:0-3950 GCA_034723415.1 Fidelibacterota bacterium
AACCAAGAAATAAAATTTGTACTATCAATATTAACATTCTGTGAATTTAAATTAATTTGAAAATCAATATCATCATCAGTTATTATTTTCAATCCCTTGGTATCGACTAAACTTGCTCCGAATTCATTTAAATTAAAACCACATGCTGATGGTTTAATAAATGCTGTATATTTATTCTCTTTAGGCGTTATTTTCAAAGAAGTAAAAATCGAATCATTAAGATTAAAATTTAATTCCGTATTTTCATTGATCCAATAATTTTCAATATTTATTGTATCTATATTATTAGTTGTATCTATTTCATTAATATCTATCAAAGCTTTAATTTTAATTTCGATCTCTACATCTCCCCAAGGTGGTAATATACTGCTATAAGCTTTATTTATACTGCTATTACTATCATCTACAACTGTTAAAGTATCACGATAACTAATATCCATTTCATCAGAAAGCACGGTAGTAATTAATTCAACATCAAAAGATTCATCATAATTACTTCGTATCTCTATTTCGCTCATTCCATTTACAATATCATAATTTTTGATTTCAATATCAAATATTTCAGATGGAATTAAATTGTGTTCTCGAGATATTGTTGTCTCATTAGTTGAGTCCACAACGATAATCTTAAAAGTTTTGCCATTATATTCACCCCAATTATATGAATTTTCACTTATATAATTAGACTCACTCTGTTCATCAAATATTAATTCACAATTTGGCTCACCGGAACTAAAATCTAAATATGCATTGTTTATTCCATCGCTATCTTCAATATTTACTTGGATACTTGCAGATTCTCCCACTTTCGGTATATTCGGATAAAAACTCGGCTTCCCAATATATGAACTCCCAATTGAAAATTGTAAATGAGAAGCTTGATAATTATTTTCATCCCAAATACATAATGAAACATCACCCCTGTTAGCATTAATATTTTCAGGTATCTTAACACTATATTCTACTTCTGAGTTGGGAAAATCAATATTCTCATTGTGGTATAAAGGAACTTTAGAATTCATTGATACAGCATTATAATTAACATCAATTGAATGAAATACCGTTGAATCATAAGTTACATCATAAGAACCATATAAAGCGGATTTTTGTGGAAGAGAAAATTTTAATGAATCACCCGGATTAACCATTTTATTTGATGAAGTCAATTCAAGAGGCGTATAATCTATTGGTAATTTAAGAGAAGGATCACCCAAAAAATTATATTGATAATACATAGTTTTTGTATATTGATTAAAGTTTGAAATATAATAATATAATTTCCCAAGTTGAATCGCTTTTCCAACACTTATTTGTTTTTTAAATAATTGATCTAATATATTTTGAGAAAGCCAATAATCATTATTTATAAATCCATATCCGGAAGCTCCAAAAAATGTAACACTTCCTCCCTCGGCTCGCATTAATGCTTCACTTATAGATCTTTCTGTATCAAAAGTTAAAGAAAAACAGGTTAATGAATTAACCATTGTAGGCATTAATTTATTTGTTAAATATTGTGCATCTTCTATAGGGAAAACATTCCTATCGCTCCAATTAGCTCCTCCACCGTGACCAAAATAACTTATCATTACTCTACCATCATTAAACATTTCCGTTATTCCACCAGCTTTCCCTGCATATGGTCCGCTTTCTGTTGAATAAATATAATATCTATCAGTTTGCATAAATTCCGGAATAATATCATTGATTAAACTTTCTGTGTTCCCTTTGAAGACATCTTCGTACCCGGCTATCATTACGCTTTTATTTAACCAGCCATTTATTGTAGTTAGATTTTCAAAAGCAATTGTTTTATCTATCATCTTATTCAACTGATCTTTATTACGAATTGGCCATCTTCCAATACAAATATCTTGATAAAAATCATCATTTATATCGCTGAACCAAACATCTGTTATTACTCCACCTTTAGATGGTGCTGCTTGATAATACATTGTCGGAATATACCAATTAAGTGATTTATTTATTCTATTATTGCTTGTAACATCTCCCACTAACATAACATACTTGGGGCTATTAGACCAATTATAATATGCATCAGTTAAAAAATGTTTTATAGCAAATGGAGATAAATTACTATTGGAATACTCATCATAAATTTGATTAATATTATAAACCACAGGTGTAAATCCTTTTTCCTGTTTTAAATCAATAAATCTTTCTAATTCACCAAAATATTCCGGATTAGAAATAATTATATAATCACCTTCATTATGTGTATATCCTAATTCAGAATCATTAAAATTAATATAACATAAGCTATCTACATTCTTAATTCCGTTTTCGCCAACCGTATAATATTTTTCATTTCCTGTTACAATGCTATCTTGAAATAACATGGAATATTTATTAGTATTATTATCTTTATATACTGTTAAATCACGCATCCACCATAATCCGTTTTTTATAACCATTGCATTTTTTAATGAAGAATAATTTTTTAATTCAAACAAATAATTGCCTTTTTTATATCCTTGCGGAGCCTTAAATTCTAAAATATCATTATAAGCAATAAGTTCTTTATCATATTTGATTTCCATCCAATCAAGAAATACTGTATTGCCCTCTGTTGTATTATCTCCTGAAAGAAATATTCTTACAGTATTTTCACCTTCTTTTAAATAGCTGTGTAAAAATTTTCTGTCTGTAACATTTATTGTTATCGGATTTTGATCATGCCATGTTTCAGTAGCTATTTGAACATCATTTACCGATATATCTACTTTGTGTTCTCCCAATCCTTCATAAGTCAGTCCCTGTAATCTAATTTTGAATTCAACATTATTCATAGAATTTGCAATATTGTGTATATCAAAATAGAAATATTCCGCATTTATATCGCCAATTGGAGGATCCATAAACCAATGTTCGGAAATATATGTAAATTTATCAACATCGGTATGACCTAAATTATCCCAGATTTGATTTTCTTCAAAATGATAAGTAAATTGACTCGAATAATTATAATCTGCAGGAATCATATCCGGCTCACCTTTTAGAGCACCTGATTCTTCAATAAATCTTTTTCCTAATTTGTCTGTTGTCCATTCAATATATATCGCCTCATAACTCGTAAAAGGATTGTATTTATAGTTACCATAAGGATTTGATAATGTATCTATCAAAAAGAAAATATTATCTTCCTGAGATAACATCACAGAACCAAAAGAATTTGTTTCTACTCTTAATGGTATCTCTTCTCCCCATCTGTACGCTTTAATATAATTTATATTTATTTGTGATATATCAGCACCGGCTAATTCCAGCTCTTCTCCCGTTATCTTATATAATCCCGGCTCATTGATATATAAATTGATATATTCTGATGAAAGTTCGTCTCTATAATTTTGACTTTTTTTCAAACTAATTATTCTTTCATTTCCTGTAAAATGTGTTATAGATTTGGAATATGAATTAAGAATAATTTTAGCCGATTTCAAAATTTTTACTTTATTTTTCCCTAAAGGAAGAATTGGAAATATTTGTACTAAACTTTCTCCCTGTGGAATAGATGAAATATTAATAAAATTCGTATAATTAATTTGTAATTCATCAACAGCATTTGGATCATCTGATACCGATTTTAAATTAAAATTAAGATCATAATTTTCAACTTCCTTATTAATATAACTAAGTGATAAATTACTTACCTTATTTTCTAAAATTAAGTTATATGAAAAAAGCATTGCGTCATTAACATTTGTTCTTAAAAAACCATCAGGTAATTTTAATGGCTTGCCTGTTTTAATGAACGAATTTATTTCTGCTTCACTAAATTTAATTTCATAAACATATTCGTTATTTTTTTGTTCAACATTACATTCAAAGCCAAACAATTCAGTAGCAATTAATAAACTAAATAATATATAAGTAACTTTTTTAATCATTTCTCCCAGCTAAATATTTTAATAAATCCGTTCTTAAAGTGG
>JAYEOX010000053.1:0-6092 GCA_034723415.1 Fidelibacterota bacterium
GTTTCAGTATTCAATATATACAAAGTGCTTCGTTCACTTCCACCTTCGGAAATTCCGTAAACAAAATATTTTCCTGTTGGCGACACATTCCACCAATCAATGGAAATCGTTCCGTCATCGCTTAAATTATTTGGATCGAATAGAACAGTTTCCTCTTTTTCTTTTATATAAATCACAGGTTGATCTTTACCCGGAATTGATTTTTGATAGAATAATTTATTGCCTCTGATTGTCGGAGTTGACATGCTTTCTGTCTCAATTATCTCAGCGATTTTGGTTTTTAATTTTTTACGAAATGGAATTGCATCGAGCATTTCTCTTGTGAATCTGTTCTGTTTCTTCGTCCATGATTTCACCATTTCAGAATTATCATCTTCCAACCAACGATAATCATCAGAAATAACATGCCCAAAAATTGTGTCTGTGACGGTTTCAATCTTTGTCTTTGGTGCTTCATAATTCTGACTTTTTTCACAACCGAAAATTGATAGAAATATGATTGCGATTAGTAAAAGTTTTGTTTTCATTTTTTGTTCCTGTTTTTATTTGCCACGAATTTACGAATAAAAGTTTTGATAGATTTGAATTTTCATAATAATTATTTGCAAATGATTCTGATATATTAAATGGATAAATTATTAAACCAATATCATCAGAAAACTTGTAATCAATCTTTTCATTAAAATTTTCTGTTTGAGGATAAATTAAAATTATTCTTTTTGTTTTCTCTTTTGAATTATCATCAGCATAAGGTTTTGTTGCATAAGCATACATTTGATATAGATCATTCTGTGAAATTTTATTATTGTTATTTAATGTTTTCCATTTTGTGTCAGCAATTATTTTACCATTATTAAATACAATATCAGGTATCATTTTATATTTATTATTAGTTAATAAATAGCCGATCACTTTTTGAGTTTGAAGTTGGATACTTTTTACATCAATATTTTTCCTCAACCAAGCAGCCACATAATCTTCAAAAATTCGTTCCATTGGAAAGAGAATAGCAAATGCAATATCGTTTCCTTTATAATTTGTGAATGTCTGTTTCTTTAGAAAAATCCTACACCAAACTAATATAGTATCGTAATGAGTCATAAGACGATTTGATTTACATTTTGATAAATCTTTATCAATATTTTTTGATTCCGATATTTCATCAAAAATGAAAATAAATTTTCTAATTCGTTGTTGTGTTGAATTACTTCGAGCTTTTTGATTAAGAAATAATAGTGTAGATTTTATTAATCTGTTTTCAGCTCTGTCCGCACTAAACTCATCGTATTCAACAAAAAATCGTTCTTTGTGAACAAGATTATGACGAATATTTTTATTGAAATTTAATTTCCCTTTTAAAGTAAAAAGATTTTCTGATTTTGGGATATATGCTTTTCTCAAACCCTGTTTTATTAAAGTGTCTAACTCATCTAAAAACATATTAATAAAAACATCAAGAAGTGGCATTTTTAATAAATCGAGATTAGCAAAATTTGAAACTTTAAATGGGCTTTTCTTTAAAGTTTTTAGCATTTTTAAAAATATTTCTTTTCCATCTTTAGAATCGTCAGAAACTCCATAAATTTTTGGCAAAATCTCAATCGTAATTCCATTTTTAGTTTGAATTACTCCCACATAGTTTTTAGCTTTTAGAATTTCCCCGTAACCTTTTTTATAAGCAGGAATAAGAAAATTTACAATATCATTATCTTCTTTTTTAGAATTCCTAAGTACAAATGTTTTTATTTCATCAAAAACTTTTTGAGGAACTTTTATGTTTTTCCCATCTTGTTTTGGCTCTTTTGTTTTTTCACCTGTAAAGATGAAACTATGTTCAATTAAAATGAAATTATTCTTATTCATTTATTACTTTTTCATCTTCATTATTATAGATTTTTTTAAATGCTTTTTTATCAATTTTTCCTGTTAAAAGTTTTGAATTTATTCCATAAGAAACTGAATTTTCATAATCATCATGATCAAATCCGATAATCTTTATCTCATTTCCTTTTTTACTTTGGATAAATTTTATATCATCATTCTCTCCAGATTGTTCGAGATGATCACCGAGAACAATTTGAATTTTTTCCCAATCATCATAGAAATATTCTTGAAGAAGCGGAATAATATTATTAGCAAAAATATCACATAAATCTTGATAATTTTCCAATCCCATAAAAAATGAATGGCCGATTGTATGATCTCTGTCATAAAGGAATTCAATTCGTTTATTAATTCTTGTTAGTAAATCTACTACATTAATTCCATCTATATGAATTTTATCTAATTTCTCAGGTTTCGGCATCATTTCTTCAAATTGAAAACGACGACGAAGTGCTGTGTCCATCAATGCAATACTACGATCTGCTGTATTCATTGTGCCTATAATATGTAAATTTTCCGGGACACCAAATTCTTCTTTTGAATATGGAAGTGTAACAGTTAATTCCTCTTTTGCTCCTATTCGTTTATCCGGTTCAATTAAAGTAATTAATTCACCAAAGATTTTAGAAATATTACCTCGGTTAATTTCGTCTATTATTAGAACGAAGTTCTTTAAATTTACTTCCGGAATTTTTACTGGATTATTGTCATGATATTTTTTCATCATTTTTAATAATGCAAAATAATATAGTGCATTTCCATGTCTTGTACTATTTGACTCATATTTGGGTTTTATGTCTTCAAAAGTTTTAATAGAACCTTCTGTAAATAAATTATAATCTCTTTCAATAATGTTTTTTGTTAGTCGTTGTTCACTTTTAATGGAACCACCCAAAGTGAATGAAATAAATTCACCATCTTTATTCTTATTAACATTTACTATTTCAACATTTTTCCTTAAAATTACTTTTTTATTTGAAGAAATATCATCTTCAATAGATGAAATAAATTTCTCCAATAAATCCTCAAAATCAAATATCTTTTTCCCTTTGGATGCATCTTGATAATTAAGATAATTCTTTTCTGCTTTTTCACAAATATTTTTAAAAATGCCATCTTCAATTTGATATTTTAATTCTTCATTAGCTTCCAAATTAGGTTTGATTCCTTCCACAAATTCTTCATATCCATAAGATTGATGAAATGTTACGAATGCAATTTGACCTTCTTCTTTGAATTCTTTGAATTTATTTGTCAAATTTTTTCGTTTTTCTTCTGTATCTTCTTTATTCTTTTCATAAAATTTTGGATCAATTATTTCAATTGCTTTATTAATTGTATGATAGGTTTTTCCGGTTCCCGGAGGGCCGTATAATATTTGGTTTTGGAAATTATTAATTTTATTATCTTTATTAAACAAATCCATTAAATCCTCAAAATAAAATTTATTTTTATTATGTTCTGAAGAATAATTAGTAATATCAGTTAGTGTTTTTATTACTAAATTATCTTTTGTTTCCCAAATTCCCTTTTTAATCCAATTTACTTTTCTACAACTCTTAAATTCAGTCCTATTTTTATCAAAATAATAATTTGAAGTTACTTCGCCATATCCTAACAATTCATGAGTTCCATTTTTAGCAATTATTATATCGCCAATTGAAACATTCTCTTTAAAATCAAAATTGGCAATTGCATCGTTTTTCTTTGAACTTGTTTTGTTTTCTAATTTTTGAAGTTCTTGATTAATTTCGTCCTTCGTTGCATATTGTTTAAGATTTCCTAAATCATCCCAGCCAATTGCCATTATTTCTTTTTGATAAAATTCTTCCCATTTACTTGCATTTTCACCAGGCGAGAATAGCCAATATTTTTTCACAACTCCTCCTAAATTTTTCAAAGCTAAAAATTCTTCTTTTGTAGCACTGAAATTAGTTCCTTGATTTCCTACCTTTAAATTTGATAATTCTTCAACTTCATCAATCTGTTTCTTTGTTATTGGATTTGATACAAAGTTGTGTGTAATTTTTATTCCTGCCTTTAACTTATTTTTATCTGCGATTTTCCAAAGATCATCACCTGGCGAATGTTCTTTAATTCTTGGATTTTCAGTAACTTCAGCAAGTGCATAACATCCTGTATTTTTACCAGTTATCCAAAGAATAACCTTATCACCAACTTGAATTTTATCTTTATATTTAGAAACTGTCCAATCTTTCAAAACATTATTTTCTATTGCAGTTTTGAAATCATATATTTTGGGATTCCCTTGGAAGATCCAATAATTTTCATCAGAAAAACCGTATTGATCTAAAACTTTATACAATATATCTTGTGCTAATATTTTATAACTTTCGTCTTTATAACAATCATTATTTAATGTTGATTTTGATAATTTAATTAATTCTTTATCTTTTGTAATATAATTGTCAATAAAATTATTAATTAATTCCAAATAATGTGAATATTTTTTACCGGATTTCTTTTTCCTTATTCCTAATTTTTTTACATAACTATCATAATAGGAATTTTTATAGAATGTATATTTTTTTGGATTATAAAAAGTTAAATAGGTCGAAATTATTCTTTCATCTTGGGAAGCAGTTAGTTTGGGAAAATGTTTGTTGAAAATAATTTTTGATTTATTTTTGAAATTTTCAATCCTGTCATTTATATTAGAATTTTCATCAAATAAATTTTTAAACATTTCTCTAAGTTCTTCAGAATATTGTTGAGATTCATTTATAAATTTCAATGAATTAAAATAGATAAGATTTTTAAATTGAAGCTGTTTTATCATTTCCGAAAAATTTGTTGCGTCTAAATCGAATATGGATTGATTTCTTTTTATTAATTCCCATTTATAAAGTTCTTCATCATTTCCTCGTTCTCGAATCAAATTTTTATATCTTTCAATCATTTTTTTCTGAGGTTCTTTTGAGAAATACCAACTATTTATTTTATTTTCCCATTTATCATATAATTTATTAAAAACAGATTCAATTTGTGAGTTAGAATCAATAATTTCTTTTGCTACTCTTACTGTTTTTTTTTCTATACCAAAAATATTTTTTCTCATTTTTATATAATCTTTAGCTTTTGATTCGACATGAATTTGAAGTTCAAATGTTTCATCATCAATTTTTTTCCAAAACTCATAATGAATACCACCACCACCTTCTTTCTTGGGTACATTATGAGGAAAAATTTGAAAAAAAGTTTTAACTGAAGGCAACCTATATCGTAAATTTCTTTTTTTGGCAATATTTTGAAATATTTTAATTTGGTTTTCTGAAAATGGTTTATAAGGA
The DNA here is from genome assembly GCA_034723415.1 of Fidelibacterota bacterium. Taxonomy (GTDB): domain Bacteria; phylum Fidelibacterota; class Fidelibacteria; order Fidelibacterales; family Fidelibacteraceae; genus TCS52. Next base: position 5,196 of record JAYEOX010000053.1, read on the forward strand.
TTTTTTTTATTTTCTATATAAGCATTATAAGACATTTCTATAAAATTTGTTTTTTTATTTTTCAACTCTTTAATTAATTCCTTATAAGAAATAAAATCATAGTTTTTTGAGATGTTTATTTTTAATTTATGTTTCAGATATTTTTTAATGTGTTTATCTAAAGAGAGATATTGCTTGGGAGCAATCCAGAAAAATCCCATAGTTAATGATGTTAAACCAACTGAAGTTTGTTTAATTACTTTATTGAACAAATTTTCATCAATATATTCAATACCATTTAATGCCTGTTTAAAAATTTTCCATAAATTATTAATATCATCTTTTTTACGATCTCTTTCAAATGACATAAAATTTAATTTTTGTGGATTTCTTACAGGAACACCATAAAATTTATTTGGTATTTTGTTTTTTAATGAAAATTTTTCTTTAAATGTTGATAAAATTATTTTTCGTTTTTCAGTAGTTTGAACTCCGCCATTGAAGCAAGCAAAAAATGTAAAAGGATCGATTTCTTTTAATTTAATTATTTTTCCTTCTAAGTTTTTATCATGCACACTTGATAATAAAATGTCTTCATTTTCATTTTTAATTTTTTCAATAATATTTATTAGCTCATTTTGTTTATTCTCATAATCCAGAAGTTTTATAGCAAGTTCGTTATAAAAGTTGCTCCAGTTAAAATTGTCGTTATTTTTTATATCCATAATTAATTCTCCGAAATAAATAATTGTTTACAATTTATTTAGTATTTCTTTTGCATTCATTTTCTCTCATTTACTATTATCAAAAAATAATCAAAATTTTTTACAAATGTAATGTTTTTATTAAATATGTTATTCAATAAATAAATCGTCTTGCAAAATTAAATTCACAAGACGATTATCAATTAAAACTTTG